>DASRPK010000315.1:0-9735 GCA_035646395.1 Gemmatimonadaceae bacterium
GCGCTCAGTCGCCGGCGACGGTCTTTGATTCCCTTGCGCGCGCCTCCCTGGCGCAACTCGACGGCCGCCTAACGCTTCGCGGGCTACGCGACAGCGTCGAAGTCATCCGCGACCGCTGGGGCGTGCCGCACATCTACGCGCGCAACGTCGACGACCTCTTCTTCGCCCAGGGATTTGTGCAGGCGCAGGACCGGCTCTGGCAGATGGAGATGTACCGGCGCACGTTCGAGGGCCGGTTGGCCGAGATCATGGGACCATCGTATGTCGCGCACGACCGGCTCGCGCGCCTGCTCATGTTCCGCGGGCCGTTCGACGACCGCGAGTGGCGAAGTTACCACCCCGAGGGCCGGCGCATCTTCGACGCCTTCGCCGCCGGTGTCAACGCGTACATCACACATGCCGGCGAGCGGTTGCCCGTCGAGTTCAGGCTGACCGGCATCAAACCGCTGCCATGGAGGGCCGAGATCGCAGTGCTGCGCACGCAGACCGCGATGCCGACCGGGGACGCGCTGTCGGAGCTCCGACTCGCACAATCCGTGACGCGCGTTGGCGCCGACTCTGCCAACCGGGCCGCGCGTCCATCTCCGAATCGGCCGCTGACGGTCCCCGATGGCGTGGATCTTTCGATCATCGGGCCTGAAGTCATCGCTGGACTGAGTGGACTCCGTACCGGAACGGTGCGCCCGCCCCTCCTCCCGCAGTATGCGACGCTTCGGGACGCGCTTCCATCGGAGAACAGCGGCGTCCAGGAGAACTCTCCCGGCAGCAATAATTGGGTCGTCAGCAGCGAGCGAACGGCGAGCGGCAACGTGATGGTTGCCAACGATCCACATCGCACCGTCGCGAACCCGTCCATCCGGTACATCGTCCATCTCGACGCGCCCGGCTGGCGCGTTGCGGGCGCTACGGAACCGGTGCTGCCTGGCGTGATGATCGGGCGCACCGAGCAGATCGCGTGGGGCCTGACGATCGTTGGCACTGACCAGGCCGATGTCTACGTCGAAGAACTCGACCCGGCTGACGGCAATCGTGTGCGTTTCGGAAGCGGATGGGAAACGATGCGTACCGTGGTCGACACCATCCGTGTGCGGGACGCAGCGCCGGTTGTCGTGACGCATCGGTTCACGAGGCATGGGCCGGTGTTTCACATGGATACCACTCGCCATCGCGCGTACGCGATCCGCACGACAGCACATCTACCCGGAAGCGCGGGATATCTGAGCGCGTTGCGCTACCCGGCGCTGCGCGATTGCACCGAGTTTCTCGCGGCTCAGCAATATTATCTGGCGCCGACTGAGAACATGATCTGCGGCGATACACGCGGAAACATCGCGTGGCAGGCGTCAGCGGCGGCACCCAATCGACCGAACTGGCACGGACGTCTGCCGGTTCCCGGCACAGGCGCCTACGAATGGAATGGTCTGCGAACGGATCTGCCGCGCGAACTGAACCCGACGCGCGGGTGGATCGCGACTGCGAACCACGACATCCATCCGCCGGGGTTCGATCCACCGCTCTTCTTCAAGCAGGGCCCGCAACGTGGGCGTGTTGACCGCATCGCCGTGGTGTTGTCCGAAAAGCCGAAAATGACCTTCGCCGACATGATGGCGCTTCAACACGACGCGCACTCCGCCCAGGGTGCGCGCGACGTTTCGCTTTTTGCCGGTTGGACTGCGGCGGACAGCATGGTCGAATGGGGGCGGCAGGCCCTCGCCCGCTGGGACGCGCAGCATCGTCGTGAAAGCGCGGCGGCGGCGTTGTACTACTACGTTGCCCGATCGCTCGACGCCGGTGTCCGGAATCAGGCGACAGACACTGCGCGCCGCCGCACGTTGCTCGAGGCGGGGATCGTCGCTGGACTTGATTCGCTCCGGCGCACGCAGGGCAGTGATCGGTCGCAGTGGCGCTGGGGACGCATCAACCGCAGCGAACTCCCGCACGCGCTCGTGCGCGCCTACGACATTCCGCCGGTTGAGCGTCATGGCGGGAGTGGGTTCGTTTCGGCCGTCGGTGCCACGTATCGCGAGATCGCCGATCTCGGCCACCCAGATTCAACCTACGTCACCAACGTTCCAGGTCAGTCAGGCCAGCCGGGGAGCCCCTTCTATAGAAACCTCGTCGAACCGTTTGGCAGAGCCGAGTACTTCCCCCTGGCGTTCACACGTGGCGCGGTCGAACGAGCCGCGGCGCACCGGCTCGTGCTGCTTCCCTCAACCCGCTGACAGCGGATCGTACTCGTGAGACTCAAAGACAAGGTTGCCGTTATCACCGGCGGCGGCAGTGGCATCGGACGCGAAGCTTCGCTCCTCTTTGCGCGCGAAGGAGCGCAAGTCGTGGTCGTTGACGTCTCGGACGACGCCGGGCGCCAGACCGTCGAACAGATCATGGGCGAGGGTGGCCGCGCGTCGTACGTCCGCGCGGACGTCTCCTCGGAGAAGGACAGCGAAGCGATGATTGCGCACGCGGAGCGTGAATTCGGCGGGTTGCACATCCTGTTCAACAACGCCGGCATCATGCACTCGTCCGACGACGATGCGATCGCGACAAGCGTGGAGACGTGGGAGCTCACCATGCGCATCAATGCGCTTGGCGTGTTTCTCGGCTGCAAGTTCGGCATTCCTGCGCTGCGACGCGCGGGAGGCGGATCGATCATCAACACCGCGTCATTCGTCGCTAAACTCGGCGCCGCGACTCCACAGCTCGCGTATACCGCAAGCAAGGGTGCCGTGCTCTCGATGACACGGGAGCTCGCCGTTATTCATGCACGTGAGAACATCCGAGTGAATGCCCTCTGTCCCGGCCCGCTCAAAACGCCGCTCCTCATGAGCTTTCTGAACACCGACGCAAAGCGAAATCGCCGTCTCGTGCACATACCAATGGGACGATTCGGCGAAGCGGCGGAGATCGCAAAGGCAGCGCTGTTTCTCGCGTCGGACGACTCGTCGTTTATGACCGGCGCAGAGTTGCTTGTGGACGGCGGCATCACCGCTGCGTACGTGACTCCGGAATGAGCGCGACAACGACCGAGCGGATGTTCCGGACCGTGACACCGATCGATGGATCGGTGGTCGTCGAGCGTCCGCTGGCGTCGGATGCCGAGGTCGATGCGACGCTTGCGCGCGCCGTCGAGGCGCAGCGCCTTTGGCACGACGTGCCCGCCGCCGAACGCGCGGCCATCTGCACACGTGCGGTCGAATGGTGCGTCGCGCGTGCAGACGAACTGGGTGCCGAGCTCACGTCGCAGATGGGACGGCCCATCGCGCACTCGCCGTTCGAGCTGCGGCGTGGTTTTCAGGAGCGTGGCCGATACATGTCGGAAATCGCCGCGTCAGCGCTCGCCGATATCGAAGTGGAGCGGAGCCAGGACTTCCATCGCTTCATCCGGCGCGAGCCGTTAGGCGCCGTCCTGCTGCTGGCGCCGTGGAACTTTCCCTGGCTGACGTCGGTGAACGCGGTCATCCCCGCGCTGCTGGCCGGGAACGCGGTCATCCTGAAGATGGCGCAGCAGACGCCGCTCGTCGCGGAGCGATATGCGGAAGCGTTCGCCGACGCAGGCATGCCCGCAGGCGTGTTTCAATACCTGCACGTCGACCACGACCAGGTGGCACGCATCATCGCGGACGAACGAATCGCCTTTGTCGCGTTCACGGGGTCGGTGGCGGGCGGCCAGGCGGTGCAGCGCGCAGCCGCCAATCGTTTCATCGGAACGGGCCTGGAGCTCGGCGGCAAGGACGCGGCATATGTGCGCGCGGATGTCGCGCTGGACCACGCGGTGGAGAACATCGTCGACGGCGCGTTCTTCAACGCGGGGCAGTCGTGCTGCTCCGTGCAACGCGTATATGTCGATCGAGGAGCCTACGACCGATTCGTGGACGCGGCTGTCGCGCTGACCAACACCTATGTGCTGGGCGATCCGCGCGATCCGGCCACGACCATCGGACCGATGGTGCGTGCCGACGCCGCTGCATCCGTGCGTGGCCAGGTGCAGGACGCGATTCAATCGGGTGCGAAGCCGCTGGTCGATCAGGCTCGCTTTTCCGCGGAGAAGGAAGGTACGGCATACATGGCGCCGCGCATTCTCTCGAATGTGAGCCACGACATGCGGGTCATGCGTGAGGAAACATTCGGCCCGGTGATGGCTGTGATGCCGGTGTCTGGTGACGACGAGGCCATTCGACTCATCAACGACAGTCGTTATGGTCTCACATCATCCGTGTGGACGACGGATCCCGAAGCCGCACTGCGCATCGGGAATCGCATCGAAACGGGAACGTGGTTCATGAACCGGTGCGACTATCTCGATCCTGCGCTGGCGTGGACCGGGGTAAAAGATTCGGGTCGCGGGTGCACGCTCTCGCGGCTCGGAATCGAAACGTTCACGCGCCCGAAGTCATTTCACCTCCGGCTTACGACCTGAGTCAAGCGTGCACGTCGGACTGCTGGCCTGCGACGAGGTGGCCGAGCGCTTTCGGCATATCGCTGGCGGCTATCAGCAGATGTTCGAGCAGTTGCTGGCGCCGCGCATTCCCGGTTTGCGCGTCACGCGGTTCGACGTGCAGGAGGGAAACATCCCGTCCGACCCGCGCACATGCGAAGCATGGATCACGACCGGATCGCGCGCCTCCGTATATGACGACGCTGAGTGGATCGGTGCGACAGCGACGTTCATCAGGAAGGTCGCGGACTCAGACCAACCCTTCGTCGGGATCTGCTTCGGCCATCAGTTACTGGCGCAGACTCTTGGCGCCGAAGTGAAGCGCGCGCCGGGAGGATGGGGTGTGGGAGTGTTACCCATGCGTGTCGTGCGGAACGAGGGCTGGATGATTCCCGCACGTTCCACAGTGCACCTGCAATTCATGCACGCTGATCAGGTCACGGAACCACCCGACGGAGCGACGCTGCTCGGCGAAGCTCCACATTGTCCCGTGGCCATGTTCAAGTCCGGACCGCGCCTCCTGGGGATCGAGGCACACCCGGAGTTTCCGGCGGTGTATGCCAGTGCACTGATCGAGGACCGGCGGGCGCGTATCGGCGAGCAGGTGGCCGACGACGCGCTGGAGAGAGCTGACATACCAACGGATTCCGACCTCGTGGGTGGCTGGATCGCTCATTTCCTGGGAGCTTGATCCGCCGGCGACCGGCCGGTGAAACCCCGCAGGTGCACCGTCGCGTAGGGCGTCGAGCGCCTTTGGAGCACTCGGAAGGCGCAACGCACTTCCTTACAGACCCAAGCGCCGCGGAGTAGCATCGTGCCCGCCGATCGAATTCGTTTTTCGTTGCTCGATTTCAAGCTCGGCGCACGGATGCTGGCGAGATATCCGGGCCTGACCCTGGTTGGCGGACTGGCGATGGCATTCGCGATCTGGGTCGGCGCCGGTACGTTCGAGTTCCTGAACCAGGTTGTGAATCCGACGCTGCCATTCCGGAATGGCGACCGGATCGTCGCGCTGCGCAACCTTGATATCGAGTCTCGCGACGTCGAAGGGCGCGCATTGTACGACCTGTCGGTCTGGCGGCGGGAGCTCCGGTCCGTCAAGGACATTGGCGCCTGGCGGCAACTCGACCGGAACCTCATCGTCGCCGGCGGTCCGGGGGAACCCGTCGCCCTCGCCGAGATCAGCGCCTCGGCATTCCGCCTAACGGGCGTACCGCCGCTGTTTGGCCGTGCCTTGATGGATGCCGACGAATCGCCGGACGTGCCGCCGGTGGTGGTGCTCGGGCACGACCTGTGGCGAGTCCGGTTCGCCGGCGATAGTGGCATTATCGGGCGGTCAATACGGTTAGGCGCCACGTTGAGCACGGTCGTCGGTGTCATGCCGCCAGGGTTTGCATTTCCTGTCGCGCATGACATGTGGGTGCCATTCCGCCTTGATCCGGCCGAGTACCAGCCGCGTCAGGGACCGGGCATCACTATTTTCGGCCGACTCGCTGATGGCGCAACGATTGCCTCGGCCAGCCGGGAGCTCGAACTACTGGGACAACGGGCAGCGCTCGATTCGCGTGAAACGCACGAACATTTGCGGCCCCAGATCCTCCCATATGCCAAGTCGTTTTTCAACGTTCAGGGAGCGGCATCGCTCGGCGTCATGTCGTCGAACCTGCTACTGGTGCTTCTCCTCGGACTCATCTGTCTGAACGTCGCGCTGCTGATCTACGCCAGAACCGCGACCCGTGAGAGCGAGATCGTCGTGCGGACCGCATTGGGCGCGAGTCGCGCGCGCATTGTCTCGCAACTCTTCGCCGAGGCCATGGTGCTCGCGGGTGTTGCGGCGGTCGTGGGTCTGACCGCAGCCAGCTTCGGCCTGCAGTGGGCGTTCGATACCGTCATCCAGGAACTCCTCGATGGTGCCCGCCTTCCCTTCTGGTTCCATTCGCACCTGAGTGCATCAACGGTCATCTACGCGCTGTTGTTGGCCGTGATCGCCGCTGTGGTAGCCGGCGTGCTGCCGGCGCTCAAGGTCACCCGAGGCCTGGGTCTTCGGTTGAAGACTGCAACTGCCGGCGGGGGCGGCCTGCAGTTCGGCGGAATCTGGACCGCGGTCATCGTTGCGCAGGTCGCACTGACCACCGTCTTTCCCGTGATCGCTTTCGAGGTCCGGCGCGATTCCGAGAAGCTCAGGAATTACGACCTGAACTTCCCCGCGGAGCGGTTCCTGGTAGCTCGCGTCGCGATGGACCGCGAGTCGCCGCTGGCGCCTGACGACACTTCTGTGGCGACGTTCCGGAAGCGCTTTGCCAGCAGCTTTGCCACCCTCGAGCAGCAACTCGAGGCGCAGCCCGGCGTGATGGCCGTGACGTACGTCGATCACCTGCCGCGCAGTTATCACGGGTGGAACCAGATCGAAGTGGACGAGGGAGCGATCGCGCCACGAGACGCTCGTGGCCACCGCGTCAGTGCCGCGAACATCGACATCGATTACTTCGAGGCACTGGGTACACCGCTGCTGTCCGGTCGCGGATTCCACGCCGGTGACCTTCCGGACGAGGCGCGCACGGTCATCGTGAATGAGCCATTCGTGCAGAGTGTTCTTGGTGGCAAGAACCCGATCGGGCGGCGCCTGCGTTACGTCGCCGGCGAATCATCGCGGAGCCCGGCTGACCCGTCGCAAGCGCCCTGGTACGAGATCGTGGGTGTGGTTCCGGACCTTGGCACGGTCAACGGGTACGGGCGCGCCGGCATTTATCATCCCGCACCGAAGGATCGCGCCGGTCATCTCGTTATGCGCGTGAGCGGCGACCCGTCCACTTTCGTCCCGGTGTTGCGCTCGGTCGCGACGACCGTGGATCCGACGTTACGACTCTACTCGGTGATGCCGATGAGCGCCGTCGCCAATTCGGAGATCGAGTTCTATCGCTTCTGGTTCCGGCTCACGCTTGGCGTGAGCGGAGTAGCGCTGCTGCTCTCGCTGGCCGGCATTTACGCGGTGCTGGCCTTCACCGTATCGCGACGCACGCGCGAGATCGGCATCCGCGTCGCGTTGGGTTCGGATTCCCGACGGACCGTCGCGGCCATTTTCCGCCGGCCGCTGCTGCAGGTGGTTGGCGGCGTTGCCGTTGGTGCACTGTTCGTCGCGCTGCTGTTCACACTCGGCCGCGGCGCACTGCCGACAGCCCTGCAATTCGCGCGGATAGGCGCGTACGGCGTTGGCATGACGCTGGTGTGTTTCCTCGCGTGTATCGTGCCGACGCGCCGTGCGCTCCGGATCGAGCCCACCGAAGCCCTCCGAATGGAAGGCTGACCGTCGGACCGAGAGCAAGGACCGCAGGGACGCACCGATCGTTAGGTCGCGGCGGGATTTTGCCGAATCTCCCCAGCACCAGCACCAGCACGCAGCATTTGGCAGCAGCAATCAGCAATCAGCACGCAGCTCAGTTTCAGCGCTTTTGGCTTACTGGCCCGGCTCCGTAATCTTCGTCAACTCGATCTCACGCGTGCCTTCGGTTGGCCAGTCCCAGAAAAACATCTCGTTCGCGTCCAGGTCCTTGATCACGAGCGTCGGCTGTCCCCAGTCGCGACGTTCAGCGTGAATCCCGTGCGCCGCGATATGCTTCCGCACCGTCTCGATCTGGTCATCCTCGAGTCCGATGAAGACGCGTCCGTGACCAGCCCGTCCCAGCGTCTCACCATGGACCTGATTGAGAATCAGCTCGAAGCCGAACAAGCTGACCTGACAGACATAGACGTGGTCCCCTTCCTTGTGCGCCCAGTCTTCCGAGAACCCGAGTGTCTCCACGTAAAAGCGCAGTGAGCGCTCGGTATTCTTGACGAAAAACACCGCTCTCGCGTAAAGGTTGTTCATGATCAGGCGTGCCGTACGGGGTCGGGGTCACCAGCGATATCGAAAGGCAACGTTGGCCATGAAGCCCTCCAGCGGCGCCCACACGTCAGTCGTCCAGCGCCCGCCGGTTGCCGACGTGGGCCTAACGAGCGGATCGGTGCTGGTCTGTCGCACGTCCAGCAGATTCTCGAAGTTGGCCACGACTTCGACGCGCCCGAACTGTCGCACGAGGATGGCCATCGTATAGAGGTACGGCTTCGACCGGCTCCGGAACGGATTATCGTCGAGCGACTGGGCACCGTACCAGATCCCTTCGAGGCCGGCGCGGTATTTTCCGGGCTGCTCGAACATCAGGTCACCGCCGACGCGATGACGAGGCAGGTTGGGAATCGGCTCGCGCGCTCCGCTGAGAGGATTGGGGCCACTGCCGCGCGTATAACCGTACGTCCCGAGAAACTTTCCACCGGGGAATCGCCAGACCCCCGCGGCTTCGACTCCACTGATCCGTGTGTTCGCGGAGGCGTTCCGCAGGATTCCTGCGCCGCTCCCATCGCCGGCGTCGGCGAGCTGGATCGCATCACCGATAATCGAATTGTAGGCCGTAACAAGCAGCTCGAGGCCACCGACCTCGCCGTTGATATCGAGCATGGAGCTGAAGCTCCGCTCGCGTTCCAGCGCCGCTCCCGGACGAATGTTGCGCAGCCCGATGGCTTCCGTGTCCTCGTTCATGGCGGTTGGTGCCGCAAACCCGGTTCCGGCGCTCAATCGCACAGACCAGTCCTCGGCGGGCCGGGTCAGGACTGCAACGCGCTCGGTGAGCTGAAAGCCGGTGGGGTGCGCGTCGCCGCGCACGCTGGCTGAAAATGTCACCGGGCCGACGGGCCGCTCGGTCGCCACGAAAAGACTTGGCGTGAACCAGCGGTGGTCGTAGTGATCGTTCAATGAGTTCTCGAATTCATCGAGCTGCAGCGTGGCGCCGAGGACAGTGGTGCCGCGTGAGGCGACAAATGAACGCGTGAGCTCCAGGAAACCGGTCGACGTCCCGTCTTCCTCGAGCGGGCCAGGCCCGAACTCACGGCGGCGCGCGTTCGTCGCAAAGGCGAAGCGAATGGCGACGTTCCCCGAATCCCTGAGCGGAATACCGGCGGTCGCGCCGATGTCCGCGCGCCGGCTCGTCAGCGTTTCGCGGAATGGCGTACCGTCAGGCGCCACCGCGCTTCCGATCGTGCCGCCATCGCGGTCGTCGTATCCGTATCCGGCCGTCACGAACATCGAGCGACCATCCGCACCGACTGCGGTCAGGCGCGGGCGTATACCCCAGCGTCGCGCCCGTGACTGATCCGCCCAGCCATCGCTGTCGACGTCCCAGCTGTCCTGCAGCGTGCCGGACGCCAGCAACGACACGCCTGTCGTCGAATTCAGGCGACGACTCAGCCAGGTGGCGGCATCGGTCACC
>DASRPK010000316.1:0-9220 GCA_035646395.1 Gemmatimonadaceae bacterium
GCGATCACGGACATGGACGTGCACCCCAGGGAACGGAAGCCCAACGTGATCGGCCAACGCCCGGACGAGCGCGCGCTGATGGAGCGCATCATCAGCCGGGGCCTGGTGGACGTCCATCGCCGGCAGGAGCCGGACAACGAAAACCTGTTCACGTGGTGGGCGCCGTGGCGGAATCTCAAGGCACGCAACATCGGATGGCGCCTCGATTTGATCCTCGCGAGCAAGTCGATCGCCGACCGCACCCGGTCCTGCGTGGTCCTTCGCGAGTTCGGCTCCAGCGACCACGGACCGGTGATCGCGACGTTCGATCTATGATTACCGACGACCGCAAGATTCGTGTTCGCGTAAGTTCCACTCTGCAGATAGCCGCCTGCCATCAGGGTGCACCCCATGTCACTCATCGCTGAACTCGAACGGACTCGAGACGAAACCGTCCGCTATTTCAATCTGGGCCAGGATGAGCTGTCGCTTACCTACGGGCCGGGAAAGTGGTCGGTCCGCTATGTGCTGCTGCACCTCACGCACACCGAGACCACATTCATTGAACGCATTCAGCGCACCCTCAGCGAATCGCGGCCCGTCCTGTGGTTCATGCAACAGGATTCGTGGGCCACAGGCCTCGAATACGACAAAATGCCGTTGGAGCTCGCCGGCCCGCTGTATGAGGCATCGCGCAACATGATCATCTATTATGCGCGCGAATATTACGCGTCCCGTGGCCAGCTCGAGTTCATTCACAGCGTCACCGGCTTGCGCACCCTCAAGGACGAATTCGACAAGGTGGCGGTGCATAACGAGAATCACCTGAACCAGATCCGCACTGCGCTTCGCGCGACGGCCGCCGCTCGCTAGCGCAATAGCCGCCGCACCCGCTCGGCGTATTGCCGGCTGCTGCGCAGGTTCGCCCCCGTCCGAAGCTGCACGAGGTGCACGCCGGATTCATGGCGGCGGACCGATTGCACGCGATCGATCGCGACAATCGTGGAGCGATGAATCCGCGCGAAGCGCGCCGGGTCCAGTTCCTCTTCCGCCTCCTTGAGTGTACCGCGCGCCAGGTGCGCGCGATCGCCAACATGAAGCTGCAGGTAGTTTTCGGCGGAATCGATCCAGTCGATCTGGTCCACGGGCACGAAGTAATGCACCTTGCCCCGCCTGACGACATAACGCGTCCGTGTTCCACGCTCGCGCTCGGCCAACGCCGCCCCTTCCACCAGCGCACGCCGCTGCGTCGCTGAACCCTGCTGCAAACGCTGGCGCGCGCGTTCCACCGCCGCCGCGAATCGTTGCGGCGTCACCGGCTTGTGCAGGTAGTCGATGGCGCCGACGTCGAACGCACGTAGTGCGTAGTGCTCGAAGGCCGTCACGAACACGACGCCCGGGACATGATCCCCTTCGATCGCGGCAACGACACCGAACCCGCTGAGCTCCGGCATCTCCACATCGATGAACAGAAGGTCCGGCTGCAGCGTGGAAATGAGGTTCAGTGCCTCGAGCCCATTTTCCGCCTGGCCAACCAGTTCCAGCTGCGATGTCTCCCGCACCAGCGCGCTGATCCGCTCGCGGACCAGCGGCTCATCGTCGACTACGACGGCGCGCATGGACTGGGTGACACTCATGCGGGTTGTTCTCCAGCATCTTCCTGCCAGGGTATGTCGATCCGCACGACAGCCCCGGCGCCAGAATCAGGAGCGCCGAGTGAAATGTGGTGATCGTCAGGGAAGGCTGCCCGCAGGCGCTCGCGCGTGTTGCCGAGACCGACGCGTTCCATCGGCGCCGACGCGAACCCCGGGCCATCGTCTTCGACCGTGAGGTGAAGCCGATCGCCGTGCCTCACGGCCCGCACCGCAACGTGACCGCCGCGGATCTGCGCTCCGGCGCCGTGCTTCAACGCGTTTTCGATCAGCGGCTGGAGCAGGAAGAGCGGCACCGGCGCTCGCTGCAAGTCGTCAGGCACATCGATCGCGAACGACAGCCGCGGACCAAACCGGATCTGCGCGATCTCCAGGTAGGTGCGTGCATAACGAGTCTCATCGCTCAGCGGGACGCGCGTCCGGTCGCGGTTGCGCAACACATCCCGCAGCAGGTCGCTCAACCTGGTCAACATGTCGTCCGCCGCCTGAGGATCGCGATGGATCAGCGTCGAGATGCCCTGGAGCGTGTTGAAGAGGAAGTGCGGTTGCAGCTGGCTGCTCAACGCCACGAGCCGTTGTTCTGCCGCTTCGGCGCGCAGTCGCTCCCGCTCGATCGCGGCCACGCGCGCGCGCCGACGCGCCTCGAACACGGCGACGCCCCCAAGCACCGCCGCCCAGGGCAGAAAGTGCAGGCGCATGACCATCGGCACGTAGGCGATCACCGGCGGGCGCATCCCGGAAGGAAACGTCAACAGGTACTCGGCCGTGCCACTCGCCAGTACGAGCGCGACCAGCAGCATGACGACGATGGCGATCGCGCGATTCCGCTGGCGATCGAGGTCGATGCGGCGTGCCACCCAGGCCAGGAACGGCAACGCCACCGCAGCGGCGAACCAGGTCACCGATCCGACCCCAAGCTGATAGAGGAGCGCGGACACGTCGGTGGCTGGTGCGGGCAGTCGAGGGGCCACTCGTCCAGCCCCGATTATCTCGCGCATTGGAGATTCGGCATACATCCCGGCGGCGATCGCGGCGAGGACGAAGGCTGCCCACCCTGCGACGGGGAATACCCACGGGCGCCGCGTCGTCGGATGCGAAGTGGCGGGCATTCAGGAAACGTGTTCTGTCACGGAGTCCACAAGTCAGAACGATGCTGCTGAGCCTGACGGGCAGGCAGCTCCCCGGGGACAGAAGGCCGGGTTTCCGGGGCCATCAACCTGGCCAGGCACTAGCAGCACGAGGTCCGCGACCTTCCCCCGCTGCACGGAGCGCACTAAGTCTCCAATGAACTTCACAAGGACGAGCGATGGCGACGTGGCGAGAGAAAGTGGATGAGCTCGTGCGCGACCTCCAGCGGGAACGCGATGAACTCCGCGTAAAAGCGGCCCTGGGCAAGGCGGAATTGAGGGACGAACTGGCGGAACTCGACGCGAAGCTCGATGACGTGAAGGCTAAGGCTACGGCGTGGGCCGACAAGGCGGACGACCAGATCGACGATGTCCTCGACGATGCGCGGGAGAAGACGAACGGGTGGATGAAGGAGTTGAAGGAGTCGTACCAGAAGCTCCGCGACCGCATGGATCGCGACGACCGATCAACCGCCTGACGAGCTTCGCGGCGAGAGCAAGCGATGGCGTACTGCATCAGTGAGGTCCGGCACCGGGAATTCCCCGACGCGAAGGTCGTGGGCGCCGCACTGTCTGCACTCGGGATCACGCTCGAGGAAGTCATCGCCGCGTTCCGCGGCTACATCTGTCCTCTCTCGCCGACGTCAGGAAAGGGATACGAATCCGACCTCGCCGAGGACATCAAGGGGTACCTCGCCAGGGCGCTACAGCGCGACGGACTTCGGCCTACCAGCAACCGGTCGCACCTGAACTATTCGCGCTCGCTCCCCGATCACGCCGACTTCGGCCTGGTGCACGAGCGCTCCAACCGCGTGCTGTTTGTCGAAATCGGTTTCCGGCCTGCCTATGAACGCGATTTGCTCAAGTTCCAGATCGGTTCGAGTGAGGGCATCCTGGCTGCCGCGATCCTGGTGCTCTCGATCGACCCGAAGTCGATCGACGCCTCGGTTGCCACGCTACCTGCGTACGACGCCGTCACCAAGGTGGTCGAGGTCATGCGCCCAACATTCCCGCTCGTAATGATCGGGCTACGCGGTTCGCACGCCTCCTAGGAACAGTCGTCGTCGACGGCTTTACGGCGGCCTGACAACGACGCGAGTCGGGGTCAGAGTCGGTGTCGGAGTCGGTGTCAGAGTCAGACTCCGACCCCGACTCCGAGTCGGACTCCGACACCGACTCTGACCCCTTTCCCGAGATGGCGGCGCGAGTCAGGCCTGAGCGGCAGCGAAAATCTGTTGCGTCAACCCGGGCACGATCAGGGACTCGACTTCCGCCACTGTCATCGGGCGGCCGAACAGGAACCCCTGGGCTGAGTCACACCCCAGCTCCCGCAACTGGTGTTGCTGTTCGGCATCTTCCACCCCCTCGGCGATCGTGCGCAGCGAAAGCAGCTTCGCGAGGGCGATGATGGTGCGCACCAGGGCAGCGTCGTTAGGCCCCTGGTGCATCTTGTGGAGGAACGAGCGGTCGATCTTGAGGATGTCGACCGGAAACTGCTGCAGGTGGGACAGCGACGAATAGCCGGTCCCGAAATCGTCGATCGCGATCCGCACGCCAAGCTCCTTCAGTTCGTGCAACCGTGCCTGCGCCGTCGACGACTCCTTCATGATCACCGATTCCGTCATCTCCAGGATCAGCTGGGACGCATCCAGCCCGCTCTCGCGCAACGCCGCTTCCACGTCGAGCGCCAGGGCCTCGTCCTGCAGCTGGCGCCCCGACAGGTTCACCGTGACGGTGACCGGGCGCCCTGCCGTCTGGTTCCACACCGCTGCCTGGTGACAGGCGGTGCGCAGTGCCCATCTGCCTAACGCCAACACCAGGCCGGACTCCTCGGCGACGGGAATGAAGGTCGTGGGGGAGATGGTGCCCCGTTCGGGGTGCGTCCAGCGCAGTAACGCCTCGAACCCCGTCAGCGTTTCCGACGCCATGTCCACGATCGGCTGGTAGGCAAGGCTGATCTGCGACTGGGATGACGGGGAGGACTGTTCGCCAAACCGCGGGTACGTGCCCGTCTTCTCGAGTCCGGGCCGGTGCGCGAGCTGGCAGCGCTCGATCGCGGCACGCAGGTCGGCCTCGAGCGAAACCTTGTCGACCAGCGCCGCGTGCATCGCCGGATCGTAAACCACCCAGCGTCCACGCGCGCGGTTCTTCGCTTCATAGAGCGCGACGTCAGCATTGCGCATCAGCTCGTCCCGTTCTTCCACCCGGGTGCGCACCGCAATGCCGATACTCGCCGAGACCGTGACGCAGCGACCGGGTTCCACTTCGATGGGCCGCGCGAGCGCGTTCACGATCCGTTGCGCGGCGACCTCGGGGCCCTCGTCCTGGTTCACTCGTTCCAGGAGGACCGCGAACTCATCCCCGCCGAGCCGGCAGACCGTATCGCACCCGCGGGTGGCGTTCAGCAGCATCATGCTCACGCGCTGCAGCACGCGGTCTCCCGCTGCGTGGCCCTGGGTGTCATTGATGGTCTTGAAGTCATCGAGGTCGATGAACAACACGCCAATCCGCTCTGGGTCGCGGAGACTCTGCATGAGCGCGTGATCGATGCGATCGAGGAACAGCGCCCGGTTGGCGAGTCCGGTCAGCGAATCGTGGAACGCCTGGTGCAGGAGCTCCGCCTCCAGCGTCTTCCGGTTGGAGATGTCCTGTACGATGGCAATGATCCCCTCGTCGCGATGATTGCCGACGCGGGACAGCATGATCGAACCCCAGACGAGTTTTGCGTCCGGCCGCACGAAGCGCACTTCGCGCGAGCTGCTCGAGTTCCTCCCGGAACACACTTCCGCCACCAGGCTCACGATCGCCTCGGCATCTTCTGCGGCCGCGAATTCCCGAACGTGGTGACCGGCAAGACTCGTCGCCGCGCGCCCGAGCATCTGCTCGAACGCGGCATTCGTCTCGACCACGCGCGCGGAGCGATCGAGCTTCGCAATGCCTAGCGAGGAGTGCTCGAAAACCGACTGGAGCCAGTGCGCCTGAGCGCTTTCTGGTGCCGGCTTTGGCTTTCGCGATTTGGCGCCGGCTGGGCGCTTGGTTGGCGTTTTTGGCTTACGGGGCATTTTCTTGAGGCGGCTCTAATCTGCTCAGTAAAAGACGCCGTCAGGTGAGCCGCGTCACGCACGTAAAAGGCTGCGAAATCAGGGGGTTACGGGCTCGGAATGTGACGAAGATGGGTTTTCACGTCAGCGCGGTGTGGCGGCGAAACGAGACCTGTTTTGGTAATGCAACATGCGCAGGGCGCGCTCTCGGGTCCTGCCCCCTTAGTTCCTGCTTATGCCAACTTCCCCCTACATCCTCGGCCTGCGTGAGAAGGTCGGCCACCAACGCCTCCTCCTGCCTTCTGTCAGCGTTCACATTTTCGATGGCGCGCGCAGGCTGTTGCTCGTGCGTCTTCGCGATCATGGCCAGTGGTCGACCCCCGGCGGTGCCATTGAACCGGACGAACTCCCAGCCGACGCCGCGGTCCGGGAAGCCTGGGAAGAAACCGGCCTGGTGGTTCGGCCCCATCGCTTGTTAGGCGCTTACGGCGGACCGCACTGCGTGGTGCAATATCCCAATGGGGATGAGACCCAGTACGTGATCATCGCCATCGGATGCACCGTGATCGGCGGAACCGCGACAGCAGACCAGGACGAAACCCTCGAGCTGCGGTACTGCTCGGAACCCGAGGCAGCGAGGCTCAACCTGACGCCATGGCTGCGCGCTCACCTCCGCGTCGTGTATGCGGGTGACGACGGCCCGGGATTCGAACCCTCGAAGTGGAGGCCATGACGAGGCGAGGCCTGCGGTTCCAGGTCGTGCGGTAGCAGGTCTCGCGCTGGCACGTTCTAGATAAGGCCCCTCTACTAACCGAAATGCGTCCGTCCTACGACGTCGTAATCATCGGCTCAGGACCCAACGGCCTGACCGCCGCCGCACTCGCAGCTCGCCGCGGTCTCTCGACGCTCGTGCTCGAGGCCCGTGACACGGTCGGCGGCGGATTGCACTCCGCGCAACTCACGCTCCCGGGGTTTGTGCACGATGTCTGTTCCTCGGTGCATCCGATGGGAGTCGCGTCACCAGCGTTTCGCGAACTCGACCTGGCCGCGCTTGGAGCGGAATGGATCAATCCCGCGGCGGCCGCCGCTCATCCGCTTGACGACGGCACCGCGGTGGTGCTCTACCGGGACGTCGCGCGCACAGCGGACCAACTCGGCGCCGATCGATCGGGATACACTCGCACCATCGGTGCAATCGCGGCCGAGTGGACGCGACTGGAAATGGATCTTCTGTCGCCGATCGGATTCCCCTCGCACCCGATTGCGTTCGCGAAGCTCGGTTTGCCCGGACTGCTCCCTGCATCGGCATTCGCGCGCTTTTTCGCCACGCCGCGCGCGCGAGCGCTGTTTGGCGGTTGCGCGGCGCACGCCATCCTTCCGTTCTCGGCCCCAGGGAGCACCGCGTTCGGTCTGGCGCTGGCCGGCGCAGGGCACGCGCGGGGATGGCCAATCGCACGCGGTGGATCGCAATCGATCGCGGACGCGTTGGTGGACGCGGTCAGAAGCAACGGCGGCGAGGTCGAGACCGGAATCAACATCGAGAGGCACGAACAGCTTCCACGCGCCGATAGGCTGTTGTTCGATACGTCACCGCGCGCGATGGCTCGCATCATGGGCGACAGGTTTCCGTCTGCCTTCGCCGCGTCACTGCGCGATTATCGTTATGGCCCCGGCGCGTTCAAGGTCGACTGGGCGCTCAGCGAACCGATTCCGTGGAAGGCGTCGGCGTGCTTCGAGGCGACCACCGTTCATGTCGGTGGGACATTCGAAGAAGTCGCACAGGCCGAGTCGACGCCATGGACCGGCGAAATCGCCGAACGCCCCTTCGTGCTGGTGACGCAACCGTCGGTATTCGATGCCTCGCGCGCGCCCTCGGGGAAGCACACCGCCTGGGGCTACTGTCACGTACCAAATGGATCGACAGTGGACATGACGACGAGGATCGAGGCGCAAATCGAGCGATTTGCGCCCGGATTCCGGGACTGTATCCTGGCGAGGGCGCTCCGGTCACCGTTGACGATCGAGGCGGAGAACGCGAACCTCGTGGGGGGCGACGTGGGTGGCGGATCGAACAGGCTCCTCAACCTGGTGTTTCGTCCGACCTGGCGTCGTTATGCAACACCGGTCCGCGGGGTGTTCCTCTGTTCGGCGGCGACCCCGCCCGGGGCGGGAGTGCATGGCATGTGTGGATATCACGCGGCACGCGCCGCATTTGAGGGAGACTGATTCATGGCGGCCACCGCTATCGCGGAAGTCGAAACACCGGTTCATGCGGTTTATCCAGACGTGCCAACGCCAAACGTGTGGCCGCTCTGGCAGCGCGCAGGATTCCGCTTTCTGTTCGTCTACCTGCTGCTGCAAATCACCCCGTGGGATTGGTTCAGCGCTATACCCGGAACGTCGTTTGTATTTAACGGCTACCGGCAGATACTGGAGGCGGCCGTCCAGTTCAGCAACGACCGGATCTTCCACGTGCGTGACACGCTGGTCCAGGTCAACGGCAGCGGTGACACATCGTGGGCATGGACGGCGATGTGGATGTACATGCTCGTCGCCGCCCTGGTCTCCGTGGTCTGGAGCATCGCGGACCGGAAGCGCCCGAATTACGACCGGCTCGCGTATTGGCTGCGCCTGATCGTCCGCTATTTCCTCGCAAGCGTAGCGCTCAGTTATGGCATCATCAAGCTGTTCGCGCTGCAGATGCCGTTTCCTTCGCTCAGCCAGCTCGCCACACCGTTAGGCGACCTGCTCCCGATGCGTTTTTCCTGGCTCTTCATCGGGTATTCCTTCAAGTATCAGTTCTTCTCGGGCGCGATGGAGACCGTCGCGGGCCTCCTGCTGCTCCACAACCGCACGGTGACGGCAGGCTTGTTCGCCGCGGTCGGGGCCTTCCTCAACGTCGTCATGATCAACCTCAGCTACGACGTGCCGGTCAAGCTTTTCTCGATGCACCTGTTGTTCTGCAGCCTCTTCCTGCTCGCGCTCGATTGGCGGCGACTGCTCAACTTTCTCGTGTTGAACCGTCACGTCCTGCCGACGACAGCCTGGGATTTCCCGTTCCAGAAACCGTGGCAGCGCTGGGGTGGCATGGCGGTGAAGGTCTTCTTCCTCTGGCAAATCCTGCTGCAGCCCCTCCAGAACAGCTGGAACAGGTACCAGGTCGTGAACGCGCCGCCGGCCCAGGGTCTATTCCGCCAGGGTTTCTACGACGTGCGTCATTTCGTCGTCAACGGTGACACGATTGCCGCTGCGAGCGGTGACACACTTCGCTGGCGCGATGTCATCATCGACAACGTCGGCGCCGGAAGTGTCAACACGCGCGACGGGGTCTTCTGGCAACGGTACCAGCGCGGATACTTCCGCTATCGCCCGGACACAGCCGCGAAGACGGTGTCGGTCTGGAAAACCTCGACCATCCCCC
>DASRPK010000317.1:0-29896 GCA_035646395.1 Gemmatimonadaceae bacterium
CGCTGCCTCCGTGCTGGCCGCGGCAACCGTAGCGGCGGCAGGGCTGGTCGGATTCGTCGGACTGCTGGTGCCCCATGTTGCCCGGGCGGTGGCCGGCGCCCGGCACCGTGTCGTGCTGGCGGTGTCCGCCCTCGCCGGGAGTGCGCTGGTCGTCTCGGCAGACCTGGCCGCCCGCACCGTCCGTGCCCCTGCGGAATTACCGTTAGGCGCCGTGACGGCCGTGCTGGGCGTGCCGTTCTTCCTGTCGCTGCTGCGGAGAATGCGGTGATCGAATGGCGCGACGCCCGCGTGCGTTATCCTCGCGCGACCGAAGACGCGCTGAACGGCGTGTCCCTGACGGCGGCCCCTGGATCGGTCACCGCGATCGTCGGACCAAATGGCAGTGGCAAGAGCACGCTGGTGCGCGCGCTGTTGCGGCGCGTGCCACTCCGCTCCGGACAGATCCTGGTCGGCGGCGATGACGTCCAGTCGCTGACCCAGCGTGAGCTGGCCCGGCGGGTGGCGGTCGTGGTGCAGCGTGAGGAACCGGCTTTCCCGATGGCCACGCGTGAGTACATCGCGTTAGGGCGAACTCCGCATGCCGAGCCCTGGGGAGCGTCCGGTGATCGTCAGGTATTGTCCGTGATTTCGTCAGCGGTCTCGATGGCGGATGTGGCCGGCCTGCTGGAGCGACACACCGACGAACTTTCGGGAGGAGAGTGGCAGCGCGTCCGGCTCGCCCGGGCCATTGCACAGGAATCCCCCGCTATCGTGCTCGACGAACCAACGACGTTCCTCGACGTCGGGCACGAAATGGCCGCGTTCGAACTGCTCGCCGACCTCGCCCGGAAGGGGCGTACGATCCTCGCCGTCAGCCATCAGCTCAACCTGGTTTCCCGCTTCGCGGACCGCGTGGCGCTTTTGCATCGCGGTTCGGTTGTGGCCCTCGGAACGCCTGACGAGGTGATGCGCGCCTCCATTCTCGAACAGGTCTATGAGTGGCCGCTGGTGGTGTCACGCGATCCAGCGGTCGGGGCGCCAACCCTCGTTCCCCTTCGCCGCAGAAAACCGTGAACCATTTGCCGCTCTCGCCATGAAAACGAACCGTCTCGCGTTGCTCCTGCTCTGCAGTCCCGTCGCCGCGTCAGCCCAACAGGACTCGCTTCCGCGTGTCGTCATTACCGCGACGAAGGTCGCGACCACTTCGGGTTCGGGCGTCAGTGCTGCCACCGTCTTCGACCGGGCTTTTATCGCGCGCACCGGCGTACGGGATGTGGCCGAGTTGCTGCGACTGGTGCCGGGCGTCGTGATGGCGCGGAGCGGGGGACCGGGCGCGCAGTCGTCGCTGTTTCTCCGTGGCGGTGAAAATGACTATGTCCGCGTTTTGATCGACGGGGTGCCGGTGAATGATCCCGGCGGCGCCATCGACTTCGCCTGGCTTTCAGTCGATGACGTCGAACGTATCGAAGTGGTGCGCGGACCAGCGAGCGTTCTCTATGGCACCGATGCCGTGACCGGCGTGGTGCAGCTGTTCACGAGGCGCGCGGCGCACAGCGCGGCCGAGGGTGAGGTCGCGATGGGCCGGTATGGCCACAGGCTTGTTCGCGGCAACGCGTCAACGGGGACCGCCGGGTTCAACCTCACGCTTGGCGGCGCGACCGAGCAGAGCGACGGTCTGCTTCCGTTCAACAGCCAGTATTCACGAGACGTTGCGAGCGCCTCCATTCACGCCATCCCGACATCGGCTACGCGGATGGACTTCTCCGTCCGCGGTGTGAATGACGAGTTTCATTTTCCCACCGATGGCGCAGGGGGCGTCTCCGACTCGAACGCGTTCCGCGACAACCGTCGCCTTATCGCGGCGGCGACCGTGGCGCACACCCTGTCTTCCCGCGTGAACGGAGAACTCGCGTTTACCGCGATGAACAGCCGGGGCGAAGATGACAATCGCCCCGACTCGCCGGGCGATACGACCGGGTTTTACTACTACGACGCGCTGACCAGCGTGCGGCGCCGTGGCGTCGAAGGGCGCGTGAACGTGCTCGTCTCGTCGTCATCCATTCTCACGTTAGGCGCCGAGGCCGTGCGGGAGGCGCAGCGGGGAAATGACAGCTCGAACTTCAGCTTCGAGCGGAGCCGGTTTGTGGCCGATCGCCGGAATGAGGCGGTCTTCGCCCAGTGGTTGTCGGAACAGGGGCGCGTGGCCCTGACGGCGGGAGCCCGTTACGACGAAAACAGCACGTTCGGGTCATTCCGGACCGCCCGTGCCGGCGTCGCCGTCCGTGCCTGGGCCGGTGGTACGCTCCGGACCACGATCGGGACCGCGTTCAAGGCCCCGACATTTTTCGAGTCGTTCAACACGGCATTTTCGACCGGAAATGCCGACCTGGAGCCGGAGCGTTCCCGGAGCTGGGAAGTGGGCATTCGCCACACGACCGGCCAGGGCCGTATCGCGTTAGGCGCCACCTGGTTCGACCAGTACTTTCGCGACATGATCCAGTACGCGTTCGTCTCACCGGAACTGCCGAACTACTTCAACGTCGCGGCGGCGTCAGCACGTGGGCTGGAACTGGAGGCCACGACGCGCCCGGCCGCCAGGCTCACGGTCGGCGCAAACCTGACCATGCTGCGCACCCGCGTCGATGATGCGGGGCTGCAGACCGGTGAATCGGCGACGTTTGTCGAGGGTAATCGCCTCCTGCGCCGTCCGTCGACGCAGGCGTCGGCGACAGTGGGTATCGACCTGCCTGCTCGTGCGACCGCGGACATCGCCGTGACGTACACGGGTGATCGTGATGATCGCGACTTTTCGACCTTTCCCGCGACACCCGTGGTGCTTCCATCCTGGACTCGCATCGACCTCGGATTCACCAGGGCGATTGACCTTGGAGCACGATTCGAGTTGCGGGCCCGGATCGAAAACCTCCTGGGAGCGAGCTACGAGGAGATTGCCAACTATCCCGCCGCCGGAAGGTCGTTGACGATCGGGGTGCGGGCAGCAACCCTTCGCAGGTAGAACCCATCAGGAGACCATGACCCTCGTTGTCACGGACGCCATCGTCCTGCACGTCCAGGATTATCTCGAGTCGTCGAGGATTGTGCGGTTGGCGACGCGCGAACATGGCGTCCAGTCCGTGCTTGCCCGTGGCACCCGGCGGCCGCGCAGCCGGTTCGGGTCATCGCTGGACCTGTTTGCCAGCGGGGTTGCGCAGTTCACGATGAAGCCGGGACGGGAGCTTTCGAATCTCTCGGGATTCGACCTGACCCGGAGCCGGATGGCGCTCGCTGCCGACCTCGATCGGTTTGCGGGCGCCTCAGCCCTGGCCGAGTTGGCGATGCGGTTTGCCCATGCCGACCCGCATGACGACGCGCTCGAAGTACTCGGCCGCTCGCTGGATGAGATTGCGGCGTCGCCTCCGGGGCAGTCCACCGAATACGGGCTGGCTGCCGCCTGGCGGTATGTTGCCGCGTTAGGCTTCGGACCGACGCTCGACCGCTGCTGCTCGTGTGGGACCGAGATGGCGGTGGACAAGGCCGCGCCGTTCAGTCACCACGGTGGTGGCGTGGTCTGTGAGCGGTGCCGGCGCACCGTTTCCGTGGGACGCGAGCTTCCGGCTGAAGCGCGCAACGCGGTTTCAGCCTGGCTGGCTCGCAAAGAAGGGCCGGGGCTTGGCGATCTGGAGAAGCGCGCGCACCTGCGGCTCTTACGAGAGTTCCTGCATCACCACATGGGAGACGGCCGTGCCCTCCGGGCCCTCGACGGCTGGGAGGCCCGGCTCCGCCGGCCGGCATGATCATCGGGACCGCGGGCCACATCGATCATGGGAAGACGACGCTGGTGCGGGCCCTCACCGGTGTGGACACCGACCGCTTGCCCGAGGAAAAGCGACGCGGCATAACGATCGAGCTGGGCTTCGCGCCGTTGTCGCTCGACGGCATTGGAACGGTAGGAATTGTCGACGTGCCCGGCCATGAAGCGTTTGTGCGCACCATGGTCGCGGGCGCCACGGGAATCGATGTTGCGGTGCTGGTCATCGCGGCGGATGAAGGCGTGATGCCGCAGACCCGCGAACACGTGTCGATCCTCACGCTGCTTGGAACCCGCGCCGGCGTGGTCGCCCTCACCAAGTGCGACCTGGTGGATGAGGAGTGGTTGAGCCTCGTCACCGCCGACGTCGATGGCTTTCTGCAGGGAACGGCGCTCGATGGCGCGCCAATCATCCGCACCTCTGCCGCGACGGGGGCTGGACTTGCCGAGCTGCGCGCCGCGTTAGGTGATGTCATCCGGTCGCTGCCTGATCGCGACGAGCGTGACACGTTCCGACTCCCGATCGATCGCGCCTTTTCCGTGCGGGGGACGGGGACGGTTGTCACCGGCACCGTCTGGGAAGGGAGCGTGGCGACGGGCGACTCGCTCCTCCTGCAGCCCGGTGGAAAGTCCGTACGCGTCCGCGGAGTCCAGGCTCACAGCGCCGACGTCGCGCGCGCCGGATCGGGGACCCGGGCGGCGCTTGCGATCACTGGCGTCGAGGTGGCCGACGTCGAGCGCGGCGCGTGGCTGTCCGGCGATCCGAAATGGCCGGTGACGACGCTGCTCCGGGCGGAGGTCTCGCTCATTCCCGCTGCCAGTCGTCCGCTGGGCCCGCGCGAGTGGGTCCGGTTCCACCTGGGTACCGCTGACGTTGGCGCTCGTGTCGTTGCGAAGGGAGGCCCCCTGCAGCCCGGCGAGCACCGCGCCGTGCGCCTCGTGTTGCAGGAACCGGTGCTGGCGCGTGCCGGCGACCGCTTCGTGCTGCGCCAGGCGTCTCCAGGTGCCACCATTGGCGGCGGCGTCGTGGTGGATCCGCTTCCGCCGCGTCGCCGGGCATCGCCGTGGGAACGGCTGGCGGACCCGGAAGTGGCGTTAGGCAGGATCCTCCTGGAAGCCGCTGTCGATGGGGGGGCTGACGCGGCGGTGCTGCCGGCCCGCCTTGGGCTGTCGCCGGTGGCCATGCGCGCCTTGCTCGCGAGAGACGACCTGGCGGTGAGTATCGCGGGGCGCGTCCATCACCCGGCCGCGGTCGCAGCGGCACGAGAAGCAGTCGAGCGCATGGTGCAGGAGGGGCTTCGCGTGGGCCCGTTAGGCGAAGGCCTCTCGGCCGCGCTGCTCCCGTCGCTGCTGCCCATCGCGACCGAGCTCGTGCAGCGAGCCGTCGACGACCTGGCCGCCGCCGGACGGATCGAGCGGCGCGGGGCACATTTGACGACGCCCGGGTGGCAACCCGTCATCAGCGCCGAAGACGGGGCGTTCAAGTTGAGGATCCTGGCTCGCCTCCAGGCGGCGGGCGCCGAGCCTCCGGACATTCACGAGTTGGCCGGGGAGCTCGGGAGGGATCCGATTCCCTTTCTCAGGCTACTGGAGCGCGAGCACTGCGTCACTCCCGTTGAACCCGGCCGATTTTATGCAGTGCAGGAAGTCGAGCGTCTGGTCACCAAGCTTCGGGGCGGGATGACGGAGGGACGCGAATACAGTCCATCAGAGCTTCGGGACGTCCTCGGTCTGTCGCGCAAATACCTCATTCCGTTCCTCGAGTACTGTGACCGGATGCGGATCACGGAACGCCGGGCGACGGGTCGTGTACGGGTGAGCTCAACGGCGTAACTGCTTGCTTGACAGTACCGTAGCGCGTTCCTATGTTCGCTCAGTTCGCGTCGTGAAACCCAGATACAGGAGATCGTCCGGCGTCCCTTCTTTTGTCAGCTTTGGAGAAAGTCTATGAAGCAGTGGTGGGCAGGCGGGGTGTTTGTGCTTGCTCTTTCCGCGTTACCGGCGTCCACGGGCGCCGCACAGGGGCAGCAGTCCAGCAGGGATAACCGCACGGGTTCGGAACTCAGGCAGAACTATCCGAACCCTTTTAATCCGGAGACGCGCATCGCGTTTTCGGTCGGTGGCTATCCCAACTGCACCGACCCCAGTCGCCAGTATCGCGTAAGCCTGAAGATCTTCAACCTGCTCGCGCAGGAAGTCGCGGTCCCCGTGTTGCAAGGTGGGGTCGCGGCCGGTCAGCCGTTGGCGAATGTATTCCTGAGCTGCGGTGAATACACGGCGTATTGGGACGGCAAGGTTGCCAACTCCAATCGTGAGGCAGCATCGGGCGTTTACGCGTATCGCCTCGAGGTAAATGGTTCGCCGATCACTCGCAAAATGACGATCCGGAAGTAGGGACATTCAGGAGGCAGGAAGCAGGAAGCAGGAAGCAGGGAATGAACGAAGCGATGAAATCTAGAAGGGCCCGACGGCGTAAAGCCTCGGGCCCTTATTCCTTTCCTGCTTCCTGCTTCCTGCTTCCTGCTTCCTGCCTCCTCGTCTCACGGCGGTGAACTCACGCTCGGATTCTCGATTGCCCGGAAAATGGCTGGCGCTCGCGCGTCCTCGGCCAGCCTGATCGCGATGTCCTCAAGTTGCTTCGCAGTCACGCCGAACGCATTCAGAATTGAGTCCCGTTGACGGGCGCGCGACGTGCTGTCGATCGTACCAACCGGAAGCCGGCGTAAAGCGATCATTGTCTTGAGGTAGGTGGAATCGCTCACCTCACTGAAGACTGGATCACGGCGGCACCCTCCGGCGCCCAGCACCGGCAACAGGGCGAGAAGTGTCAAGTAACGCCGCACGGGAATAGTCATCCGGGATTGAAGTCGACCGCACTCCGCGCCCGAGCCTAGCGAGTAACACTCGAGCCAGCAAGGCAAGCAATTCCTGCCATCCTGGGCACTCCGGGCTGCTTCAAGAGTTCCCAACTCGGCCATTCCGGCGTATTGCGCCGGTATTGTGATTGCCCTTCGAGCTTGGCCTATTTCGGGTAGGCGGCCCGTCTACCCGTCTACCCGTCTACCCGTCTACCCGTCTACCCGCTTACCCGTTACCCGCTTACCCGCTTACCCGCTTACCCGGCCCCAAACGAGTGATCAATCCCGACCGCCTGACCGTCAAATCGACCGAAGCGCTGAATGACGCGCTGGGGTTTGCCCGAAAGAACGGCAACCCGCTGGTTTACGACCTCCATCTCCTGCAAGCACTCCTGTCGCAGGAGGAGAGCATTGTCGTCCCCATCCTGCAGAAGCTTGGCGTGAACGTGCCCCAGCTTCGCGAGGGCATCGAACGCGACATTGGCCGGTACCCGAAGCAATCCGGCGCCCAGCCGAGCCTGTCGCGGGAGATGAACCAGGTCATCGATCGTGCCGAAGAAGAGGCACGGACGTTAGGCGATGACTACATCTCGACTGAGCACCTGCTCCTGGCGCTGGCTGATACGAAGGGCGCCGAAAGCAAGACACTGCTCGGCGCGGTGGGTGCTGACCGGGCCGCATTGATGGAGGCCCTGAAAGCAGTCCGCGGCACGCATAAGGTGACCGATCAGTCGCCCGAAGATGCCTACCGGGCGTTGCAGCGCTTCACGCGCGACCTGACCGAGATGGCGCGCAAGGGCAAACTCGACCCGGTCATTGGCCGCGACGAGGAAATTCGCCGCGTTATGCAGGTGCTCTCGCGCCGGACCAAGAACAATCCCGTCGTGATCGGCGAGCCGGGCGTCGGCAAGACGGCGATTGCGGAAGGACTGGCCCAGCGCGTCGTGAATGGTGACGTGCCGGAGGGGCTCAAGAACAAGCGCCTGATCCAGCTCGATCTCGGCGCGCTCATTGCCGGCGCCAAGTTCCGCGGTGAGTTCGAGGAGCGACTGAAGGCCGTGCTCAAGGAGATCACCGAATCGCAGGGTGCGTTCATCGTCTTCATCGACGAACTGCACACGCTCGTGGGCGCGGGAAAGGCCGAGGGCGCGATGGACGCCGGCAACATGCTCAAGCCGATGCTGGCGCGTGGCGAGTTGCGCGTGATCGGCGCGACCACGCTCGACGAGTATCGCAAATACATCGAGAAGGATCCGGCACTCGAGCGCCGTTTCCAGCCGGTATTCATCGGCGAGCCAACGGTTGAAAACAGCATTGCTATCCTGCGCGGGCTCAAGGAGCGCTACGAGGCGCACCATGGCGTAACCATCACGGACGGCGCCCTGGTCGCCGCGGCGACGCTGTCCAACCGCTACATCGGTGACCGGTTCCTGCCCGACAAGGCGATCGATCTCATGGACGAAGCGGCGTCGCGACTGCGGATCGAGATCGATTCCATGCCGCAGGAGATCGACGAGGTGGAGCGCCGCATCGTCCGGTTGGAGATCGAGAAGCAGGCGCTGCAGAAAGAAAAGGACCGTGAGGCGGTCGAACGACGAACAGCGCTCGAGAAGGAGCTGGCCGAGGAGAAGGAAAAGTCGTCCGCCATGAAGGCCCAGTGGCAGCGGGAGAAGGAGACGTTAGGCGCGGTGGGCCAGATCCGGGCGGATCTCGAGGCAGCGAGGCTCGAGGCGGAGCAGGCCACGCGGTCCGGGGACCTGGGCAAGGCCGCCGAGATTACGTATGGCAAGATCCCGGCGCTCGAGGGACGGCTCAAGGAAGCGGAACAGGCGCTCGCCTCGAAGCAGGGAGGGGGTGGCGCGCGGTTTCTGAAGGAAGAGGTCACGGCCGACGACATCGCCGAAATCGTCTCGCGCTGGACCGGCATTCCCGTTACCCGGATGATGGAGAGCGAGCGGGAACGATTGGCGAAACTCGAGGACGAGTTGGCGCGCCGTGTTGTTGGTCAGCGTGAGGCAGTCGAAGCCGTCTCGAATGCGGTCCGGCGTTCTCGTGCCGGCCTGCAGGATCCGAATCGCCCGATCGGCTCGTTCATCTTCCTTGGCCCGACCGGCGTCGGGAAGACGGAGACGGCACGGGCGCTGGCCGAGTTCCTGTTCGACGACGAGCAGGCGATGGTGCGCATCGACATGTCGGAGTACATGGAGAAGCATGCCGTGGCGCGGTTGATCGGCGCGCCCCCGGGATATGTCGGCTATGAGGAGGGTGGCCAGCTCACCGAGGCCGTGCGTCGCCGCCCGTACCAGGTCGTGCTCTTCGACGAGATCGAGAAGGCGCACCCGGACGTGTTCAACATCCTGTTGCAGATCCTTGATGACGGCCGGCTGACCGACTCGCAGGGGCGGACGGTCGACTTCCGCAATGTCGTGATCATCATGACATCGAACGTAGGATCGACGTACATCCTGGAGCACGCCCGCGACAGCTGGGAGACGGTCGAGAAGCAGGTCATGCAGGTGTTGCGCTCGACGTTCAAGCCGGAGTTCCTGAACCGCGTCGACGACATCGTGATCTTCAACCCGTTAGGCATCGAGCAGATCGGCTCGATCGTCGAACTGCAGCTGAAGCGGCTGCGGAAGCTGCTGACGGACCGGAACCTGACGCTCGACATCAGCGACCGGGCGAAGCAGCGGCTGGCCGAGGAGGGGTTCGATCCGGCGTATGGCGCGCGCCCGCTGAAGCGCGCGATCCAGCGCGAGATCCAGAATCCGCTCGCGCTGGCGGTGCTCGAGGGGAAATTCGCCGACGGCGACCGGATTGTCGCGGACGTGGCGGGGGACCAGATCGTGTTCCGGAAGGCCGAGGGGATCGGGAACGGCGTGCCCCCGACCTCGGAGGGCGAACTTGCAGGGACGAGCCCTGGCGCATCGCGCACGTAGTCAGGACGTGACGATTCACGATTCACGGGTCACGGCTCACGACTACATGGCCGAGGCGCTCGGACTCGCAGTGGACGCATCAGCCCACGGCGACGTCCCCGTGGGCGCGCTCGTCGTCCGTAATGGCCAGGTCATTGGACGCGGTGCCAACCGCACGCTCCGTGACCAGGATCCCACGGCGCACGCCGAAATCCTCGCGATCCGGGAGGCGGCTCAGGCGTTAGGCACGTGGCGGCTGGACGGGTGCGAGCTGTTCGTGACGCTCGAGCCGTGCGCGATGTGTGCCGGAGCGATCGTGCTCGCTCGACTCGACCGCGTCACCTTCGGTGCCTGGGACGACAAGGCGGGGATGGCGGGGAGTGTCGGCGATCTCCTTCGTCATCCGCGGCTCAATCATCGACCCGAAGTTGCATCCGGCGTGCTGGCGGATGAGTGCGGCGCGGAGCTGCAGCGTTTCTTTGGTGTCCGTCGGTGAGCGCCTGCGTTTGATTACGTGTACGGAGAAAGCGCGATGGCCTATGGAGGCGAGACCTGGCCGGGCCGGCACGCCAAAGCGCGATTGCTCGCTGGTTCCACAGCCGGAGGGTCGTGCAATGTCGAAGATACTCGTGCCGCTGGATGGTTCCGCGTTTGCCGAGCAAGCAGTGGAGACGGCGCGCTCTCTTGCCGCGCGCCTGGACGCCGACGTGGAGTTCCTCACGGTCCATGAGCCGGAGCCTCCGCTTGCCCGGCTTGGGGGCGCGCCCGTCCGTGATCCGCTGCTGGACACAGAGCTTCGCGCGAGCCTGCGCGACTACATCATGCGCATCGAGGGCGCGGAGCGAGCGCGAAGCACGTTCCCCGTCACGGCGGTATTCCGTGAAGGCGCGGTGGCGGAGGAAGTGGTGGCACAGGTGTCAGCGGGCGGCGCCAGTCTGGTCGTGATGACGACGCACGGCCGCGGCGGGATAGGGCGGTTCTGGCTGGGGAGCGTGGCGGATCGGGTAATCCGCTCCGCGACGGTACCCGTCCTGCTCGTCCGTGTCGACGGTGCCGCCGCAGCCCCACTCGAGCGGCTGGTCGTGGCGATCGCGGGCTCGGACGAGGACGAGCAGATCGTGGCCACGGTCAGTGAGTTGGTTGACCTGCCGCGTGCCCGGATCACGCTCGCGCATGCGGTGCTTCCCTCGCCGACGATCGCGGCGATGGTCCCCGTCGTGGGGCCGCCGCCTAACGAGATGGCCGGGGTACCGGCGCCGGACATGAGCGTTGGTCTGCGCGCCGCCGATCGACACCTCGAGTCGTTGGCTGTTCCACTGCGCGCTCGCGGCGCCGCGGTCGATATCCGGGTGGTACCCGCTGGTTCCGCCGCGCGCGCCGTCCTTGACGTCGGAACGGACGTGGAGGCGGATCTCATCGTCGTGGGCACGGCCGCTCGGCCCCCGGTCGCGCGAATGTTCATCGGTAGTGTGGCGGACAAGATCGTGCGATCGGCGCCCTGCAGTGTGCTGGTGTGTCCGGCGAAGCCACGTCAGGCGGCGGCTCCGTAAGACCATTACGCCACCGGCATGGCGTGTGGTGGCCACCGCGCCCCGCCAGCCTGCCGATCAACTCATGGTGGACCGCGACGAGGGCCGACCTTGGTCGCGAATAGCAGTCGGCCAAGTCTCTCGCGCCTAACACCGCGTGGTCCACCTGCGTGGGCGTAATGATGGTCCCACCCCGTGGTGCGCAGGTTGACGCCGAAGACCGTGAAGTTGCGGAGCGTGGGGTGGTCAGCGGTGTCGGTCCGGTTGATTCGGTGCGCCGGCCTGAAACGTCAGGAAATGGACTCGGCCTTTGATTTCTATCCCGATGTGGCTACAATACTTGGCTCGTTTGGACAGGTGTCCGAGTGGCTGAAGGAGCCGGTCTCGAAAACCGGTATACCGGTAACGGTATCGTGGGTTCGAATCCCACCCTGTCCGTCTGAACGGCAGCGAGCAGTGAGAAGCGACCAGCGAATGTGAACCACGGCGTCTCCGCGCTTGTCGCTCATCGCTGCTCGCTGCAGTTCAACTGGACAGGTGGCCGAGTGGTTTAAGGCGCACGCCTGGAAAGCGTGTGGTGGGGCAACTCACTCGCGGGTTCGAATCCCGCCCTGTCCGTTGGTAGTTCTACGGGGCCACAGCGCGTATCACCGTTAGGCTGACTCCTTGGGGCCGAATTGTTGGTCGGGATTGATCTGGGGATATGTCCTTACCGAACGACGGCGCTCTTTCACTGACGTCCGTCGCTGCCATGACTGGCTGAGAAGAAACCGAAAGGCCCCCGATCCGTCGGGAGCCTTTCGTGATCAGCATTCACCCAGCGCCGCGGTCCGGCTCCGTGTCTCCTGTGTGAAACAATCGGAAGCCGAGAAGGGCGACTTGAGCGGAGGTAATGCCGCCACTGTGCAGCACGACCCTGTGGTGCCTCCGGCGTTCTGTCCAGTCAAACCAGGCATAGGCAAGAGGAGCGGTCGGGTGTCCGTCCAGTGCGAAGGTCGCGACCTCACGCGCTGCCGTCGGATCCTTGCCAGGCGCCTGACAAGTGTCGGCGCTCTTGAAATTTGCTTTACAGCCGTGGAGTGACTCGACAGCCGCTCGAAGACTTTCCCGCTCTTGATCCGTCATTGCTTCCGATTCGTATACTCTACCATTTCAGGCATCGGGAAACACCTTATAGACGGTCATGCCCCGAAGCAAGCAACGTGAGCCATACTCGAACCCCCAAGCGGAAATGCCAAACGGTGGGGAACGTATTCCGCTAATTGATTCGGCGACGTTGCATCACCTTCAAAAGGAGATCATGCAGGCGGGTACACGGTTCGAACTGGACCAGATTACGCGTCGGCTGTGGCGGACATACGGCGACGACCTGAAAAACAAGCTCGCGTTAGGTCAGTTGCGGAAGGCGATCGAATCCAAGCGGGACCTGCTGAAGCGAAACGATCCGCGATAGGGTACCTGTCATTGGCGTCGATCTTCAGGAAATCGGCAATTGATTCCCGGCTGACCCGGTGTGTACCCTGTGACGTTTGGGCGGGCATAACCTAACGACGCAGCGAGCCCATGAAAAAAGGGGAAAGCGAAGTGCTCCGTGCAGCGGTTGAATTTCTTCACCGCTGCAAAGCGACGCTTCGAAAGGCCGAGGTCGTGCAAGTTACGGCGATCGGGTCGCGCCCGATTACACGCAAAGTCGCAACCTTCGACCTGAACGGGCATCCGACCGCGTCCGTCTGCTACAGTTGGGTAGATCCCAGTATCCGCCAACAGACTGTCCACTTGCGCGCTGTTCTGGAGAGCGTATCGGTCCATTCGCCACAGGAAGCAGTCCGGTGGCTCCTGCTGCTGATGATGGCGGAAGAACATGGATAACTCGTGTCGTTTCCGATGAGATTCACAGTTACCGCACAACGCCAGCGGATTATCACTCCTCCGACTCCGCCTCCGGAGGCCCCCCATCAAACGGTCGTGCCCGCTCTTGCGCTTTGTTCTATTTCACCGAAGTTCATCCAGCGCGGGCCTTAACTGGACAACGACCCCAACGGTCGGGAGTGACGATGGAACGGTTCGTCGTTGTCCCACTCGTGGTGGATGGCGCGCAGTTTACGGCCTCAACGATCGACGGTGATTTCTACGTCGTGCGTGATTGCGAAGCCATGATCGTAGCAACGTTCCGGAATTGCGCCCCAGACGGGCGTACTCCCTTGGGACTTGCCGGAATCCGAGTGGCCGCGGAGCAAGCAGTTCGCGAACAGTGGCGCGAGCCGCGGCTATACAAGCTCATTTGATCCGCCGACTGCGGAACGCGGACATTATCCAGGAAATGGTTACCGTGGCGACTGACTTTGCGAACCTTCGCGATGACTGCCGCCTCCTCGTACGTTGGCGCCGATCTTGCGCTGGATCTCGTTATGCACTGCCTTCCGCAGATGCTGGCCGAGTCGAGATCAAGGCGAACCGTTAGCGCGTGCGACGCCATCGAGGGCCTGTGGGAGCAGGCAGCGAAGTCCTCGCAGTAATGAGGAGCACCGTTGCGAATCCTCGTCGGTGACGCGATGGAACCGTTCGTCTGAGTTGACAGGCCTTCGACGGTAGCGCCCTCATCACTCAACGAGGGCACACATCGGAACGCGTCCCATGTCGTCCTGTATGACCTGAACCAGGTATCGGAGGACGCATGAGACCCCGGGTGATCTGCCATATGATGCCGTCGGTCGACGGCAGGCTACGCACACAACGGTGGGACATTCCTGAAGCCGGGCATAACGAGTACGAGCGCACCGCAGATACGTATCATGCGGATGCCTGGCTCTGCGGCCGCAAGACCATGGAGGAGTTTGCCAGTGGACGGGCGCGCCCGCGCACGGCCCGGCCGGGTCGCGGAAAGCGCGACGACTTTGTCATTCGTCGCCAGAAAGGCGAGAAGTACGCTGTCGCGCTGGATGCGCATGGCAAGCTGCGATGGAAATCCAACAAAATCGAAGGCGATCCTCTGATCGTTGTCGTCGCCGACGACATTGCCGAGAGCCACCTCGAAGAGCTACGGGTGAAGCAAATCAGTTACATCCTGGCGCCGCAAAGCCGCGGCGTTTTGCGGCTTGCGCCGGTGCTGGACAAGCTTGCAGCGAAATTTGGCGTACGAAAGTTGATGCTCGAGGGCGGCGGCGAAACGAATGGCTTGTTCCTCAAGCAGGGACTTGTCGATGAATTGAGCTTGCTCCTGACGCCCGTCGTGGACGGTGCTCCTGGCGAACCGGCGCTCTTCGACGTCGAGGAGGGTGGCAAGCCGGCAAAGGCGATGGCGAAGCTCCGCTTGAAGAATGTTCGCCGCGCGGCCAGCGGGATGTTGTGGGTCAAGTACGGCGTGCAGGACGGGCGTGGCCGGCAAGCCGCGACGGCGAAATAGCCATGGTCGCGCGGCAATTCGCTCAGGACGTGCCTTTGGCGACACACCGCGGAGTTTTGCCCCTCGTATCGGGCTTCCCCACAATCCCCGAAACAATGCCGCCCATTTGACGGTCGATCATGACCCTGGCCGTCACCTCGGGTGCAAGGTCAAACAACACGAGCCAGTCGCCGAGCAGGCCGGTGGATCCGGTATTCTCGGCGACGACTACCCGGACGCAAAGCGGGTTGCGCGGGTGTCCGTTGGCGCGGAGATAGGGGCGCTGCTCCCATTGCTGTTCGAGGGTGCGCACCGCCGCTTCCACCAGGCTGCATCGCAGGCCGCTGCCTAACGTCCGGTCCACGAGTGTCCAGCTCGAGGGGACTGGTGTAGGGCAGGGCGCCAGCAGGGCGACGCGCCGCATAACGAGCGAATCGCGGAACGAAACCGGGCCGATGTCCTGGGCATGCAGGGCGATCGGTGCCAGGAAAAGAATCGATGCGGCCAGAGCGTTCATGGAATGGCTGCAGGGACGCAGCAAGAAGCAAGAAGCAAGAAGCAAGAAGCAAGGAGCAAGAAGCAAGAAGCAAGAAGCATTACCTGCGCATTCGGGTCAACGAGTGTGATTTCGTGGGATCCCACGTCCCTTCAAACCCTTCCCTGGTTGTCGCGCGCTTCAGGTCATAGTGCCGGGCGCGCATCACCGTGTCGGCAACGTCCGCATATGTCTCAACCGCGGTCAGCGAATCGATGTTCACGAGCCAGAATACGCGCTTGCCGGCCTGCTGCCAGCTGCCTTTCAATCCTCCGCATTGCGTACTGGCCAGTGATCTCGTCAGGCGTTGAGTTTGCGTAGCGCGTGCGAGGACCGTGCTGGTGAATGAAAGAACGCAACCAGTCGTCGTGCGCCAGCGCGTGCCGGCTACGGTTACTGCTGATCCTGCACCAGGGCGGGTCGCCCAATCAGTTTCACCAATCGCCTTGAGCGGACGCGTGACCTCGTACGCTGACTTGGCAATCGCACTGACATCAACAGTGCGCGTAGCACGGGTAACTGCGGCTGCGTCGCGGTTCGCGCGCCACGTTCGAGGTCCGCTCCGGCGTAATGGCACCCTGCTCAACAGCATCGTCGAGTCATCGACAAGGTCACCGTAGTACTCGACGCTCCAGTTGCCGGCGAGTGGCATCCAGAAGTACACCCGCCCGGCCGACATCTGCCAGAATCCCGTATGACCGCGGCAATCGTCGGCGGCGAGCTTCCGTGTCGGAAGCGGTGCTGACTCGCTCGCGGCGAGAACATCCGCCTCGTTCGTGAAGTGCACTTCACACGAGTCACCCAGCTTCCAGCGCGTTCCTTCGACTACGACGCCCGCGACGGAACCCGTCATTGCAGCTTTCGCCCAATCATTTTCTGCAACTGCTCTGAACGCCGTCGGTGGTTCGAATGTGAACGAGTCGGTGACCAGAGCCTGCTCGAACGTCAGCGCTGCCGGTGTTGCGGATCCGGATGCTCCACCGCTCGCGCCGGCGCACGCTCCAATCGACACGACAACAAGAAAACTCGAGAAAACCTGCAAACGACGCGCTGCAATCAACGTCATGAGTCGAAAGTCCCCACTGATCCTCCGTCAAAGAACGACACTGTTCCGATAAACTGTCGAGCGACCCGCGGCAGATTCTGCCAGTAGTGCTGTCACGCAGCAATGGTGGCTCGACGCCTGCCAACAATCGCCAAAATCTCGAAATGGCGGATGGCGAGCAGTCGACTGAATGCGGTCGCGGAACTCGGCTTGCGCCTCGCGCGGTGTGGCGATCACACCACCTTTCGGCCAGTTTGCGGTGTGGCGTAGCTTCCACGGTGGCAGGGAGACGACCCTTATCTCACGGTGCCGCAACGCATTAGTGCGCTTCCACAGTGGCACGGTGGCTGCTTCTCCGCCAAACCGAGGGGGTGTGCGCACTCTTCCGTTTCGGCGGCTGCGGAACAGCTTTCCGGCCGGACTGATGCGCACTCTCCCCTCGCCACGCTTCTTGTCGTACGAGACCACACTTCATTCCCGGTTCGCGTGAGTAGACCCGACAGCCATCTACGCGTGTTGACCCGCATCGCACTGCTCGTCGCCATTGGTGACTGGGTGACGAAGGCGGTTGCGTCACGAGTAGTGGGAACCGATGCGGTGGTCCTCTCGGAGCGACTGCGCTTCGCAGTCGTGCATAACGACGCCAGCGCGTTCGGATTGAGCGCGGGCGCGTATACATGGCAGTTGAACCTGGCGCTGACGTTGGCGGCCATCGTTCTGATGGTGCCCGTCGCACGCGACCTGGCGCGCATCGACGATGCCGCCCCGCGAGCACTTGGCTTGATCATGGGTGGCGCAATGGGGAACCTGGCCAGCCTCCTCCTCGGCCCACCCGGCGTAGTCGACTTCATCTCGATCGCCATGGGCGCCCACTCGGAGCTGGTCCTGAACGTGGCAGACATTGCCGCGTACGCCGGCTTGGCGATGATGCTTCGGACCGGATACCTGATTGTGGCCGAGATGCGCAAGAACGCGCAGCCGCGCCGGATCGTACAGGTCCAACACTGGAAGACGGTGGCTCGCCACACGTTTGCGGATCGGGAAGTTCCGCGGCAGGTGCCGCTCGCCGATCAGGTCACCGATGAAACTGAGATTGTGGTGCCGCGGCCGGAATCGGTGCGTCGTGCGGAGTTGATCGACATTGGCAAGCCACAACACCCGCAGGTCATCGACATTCGGCCTCACCTGAACCGGATGGCCACGCGTCCGACTTCGTTTGAACAGTTCAGGTCGAGGGCGGACTAAACACCCTTGAAGTGCGCTGACTTCGAGAGGCCGCTGACTTCCAGACGGGCGCTGACTTCCACGGGGCGCTGACTTCGCCGGGCGCCGACTCCAAATAGCGCGCAGAACCTTTTGAGGGCGGGTACAAAACCCTTGCGTGCTTGGCGATATTGGGCGCCACGATGAGCCAAGGCTCGCAGTCCGGAAAACCGACCGTTGTGCTCGACGCGCGGTCCATGGGACGCACACTGCGACGCATGGCCGATGAGGTGGTCGAGCTTTTTTCTGGAACGGATGACCTGATCCTTGTCGGCATCCAGCGCCGCGGCGTCCAACTGGCCGAGCGGATAGCCGCTTTCATCGACGAACGCGAAGGTGGAAGCGTCGCACGGGGCGCGCTCGACATCACGCTGTATCGCGATGACCTGCAGACGATTGGGCCACGTCCCGTCGTAGGAAAGACCAGCCTTCCGCTCAGCCTCGATGGCCGCAACGTCGTGATCGTGGACGACGTGCTCTACACCGGCCGCACGGTGCGCGCGGCCATGGATGAACTGGCGGATTTTGGCCGACCGGCGCGCATCGCGCTCGCCGTTCTGGTCGACCGTGGCGGCCGAGAGCTCCCCATCCACGCCGATGTTGTCGGCAAGGTCGTCCAGGCTGCGTCGCATCTCCGCGTCGACGTCCAGATCTCCGACCTCGACGGCGACGAAGGGGTGATCATCGTACCGAGGGATGGCGAAGGATGAACTCGCCGGTACTGGGCAAGGACCTACTGGGTCTTGAAGAGCTCAGCGCCGAGCAGATTCGCCTCATTCTCGACACGGCCGAACCGCTGAAGGAAATCAGCGAACGGACGATCAAGAAGGTGCCGGCCCTGCGGGGCATGACGATCGTCAACCTGTTCTTCGAACCCTCCACACGCACTCGCATTTCGTTCGAGTTTGCGGAGAAGCGTTTGTCGGCGGATACGGTGAACGTTGCCGTGGCGGGTTCCAGTGTCTCGAAGGGCGAAACCCTCGTGGACACCGCGCGCAACCTCGAAGCGATGAAGATCGACATGGTCGTCATCCGCCACGGCTCGTCGGGTGCGGCGCGGTTCCTCGCCGATCGCATCGAATCGAATGTCGTGAACGCCGGCGACGGAACGCACGAACACCCCACCCAGGGGCTGCTCGATCTCCTGACGCTCCGCGACCACCTGGGCGACCTGAAAGGGAAGCGTGTCTGCATCTGCGGCGACGTGCTGCACTCGCGCGTGGCGCGCTCCAACCTGTGGGGGCTGAAGAAGCTGGGCGCCGAAGTCGGCGTCTGCGGTCCCCGGTCGCTGCTGCCTAACGCGATAGACGAAATGGGCGTGACGGTCTTCGACCGGATCGAAGAGGCCATCCAGTGGGCGGAAGCGCTCAACATCCTGCGACTGCAGCTCGAGCGCATGCAGGGGGGCTACATTCCGTCGCTGCGTGAATACAACCGGGTGTTCGGCGTGACGCGCGAGCGACTCGACCGCGCGCCGCGCGACATCGTGATCATGCATCCGGGCCCGATGAACCGCGGCGTGGAGATCGACTCCGATGTCGCCGACGGTCCGCACAGCGTGATTCTGGATCAGGTGACAAACGGCGTGGCCGTACGAATGGCGGTGTTGTACCTGCTTGCCGGTGGACGACCCGAGCTTGCGGAGGCGGCGAAAGGGTAAACGGATAAAACGGATAAAACGGGTAAGCGGGTAAACGGGTAAACGGGTAAACGGGTAAACGATTCTCGATTCACGATTCGCGACTCACCATTCCTTGACACAACCAGCGCTGCTATTGCGAGGTGGACGGATCATCGATCCATCACAAGGGATCGATGACATCGGTGACGTTCTCATCGAGGGCGAGAAGGTCGCGCACGCGGGAAGCTCGCTGAATGAACTGCGGCGCGATAATGGACTCGAGGTCATCGATTGCACCGGGCAGATCGTGGCTCCGGGTTTTATCGACGTGCACTGCCACCTCCGGGAGCCGGGGCGCGAAGATGTCGAGACCGTCGCTACTGGAGCGCGCGCGGCGGCGGCTGGTGGATTCACCGCGGTATGCGCGATGCCGAACACGGACCCGGTCACCGATAACCAGGCCGCGGTCGGGTTCATCGTCAGGCAGGCACAACGCGCCGGCTCGGCGCGCGTGTACCCCATCGGCGCGGTGTCGGTGGGCCAGAGAGGGGAGGCGCTCGCGGAATTCGGCGAGATGGTTGGCGCCGGGGCCGTCGCGGTCAGTGACGACGGCAAGCCCGTGGCTACCGCGCAGCTCATGCGTACGGCGCTTGAGTATGCGCGGACGTTTGGCATTCCGGTGGCTGATCACTGCGAGGAGATGTCGCTGGCCCGTGGCGGCGCGATGAATGAGGGGATCGTTTCGGCGCGACTGGGACTCAAGGGGATCCCGTCCGAGGCCGAAGAGATCATGGCGATCCGGGACATCCTGCTGGCCCGCAGGACCGGCGGCCATGTCCACCTGTGTCATATGAGCACACGCGGGTCGGTGGAACTGATTCGCTGGGGCAAGGATCGCGGAATCAGGGTAACCGCCGAGGTCTGTCCGCATCATCTTTCCTTGACCGAGGAAGCGGTCGAGGGTTATGACACCAACGCGAAGATGAATCCACCTCTTCGAACCGCGGATGACGTGGCGGCGCTTCAGGAAGCCGTACGCGACGGCACCATCGACCTGGTGGCGACCGATCACGCCCCGCACCACTACGATGAGAAGGAGCGGGAATTCTCCGATGCGCCGAACGGCATTGTTGGCCTCGAGACGGCGCTGGCCGTTGTCGCCACGCACCTGGTCGTTCCCGGGATCCTGAGCTGGCCCACCCTCGTGGATCGCATGTCCACCACGCCGGCACGCGTCTTCGGCCTGACTGGTGGCACGCTTCGCCGCGAAAGTGTGGCCGACGTCACACTCTTCGATCCGGCGGCCGAATGGACGGTCGATCCGGACAAATTCATGTCCAAGGGGCGCAATTCGCCGTACCGTGGGAAGCGCCTAACAGGGCGTGCGACCTGTACCATCGTCGGTGGACGGATCGTCTTTCGAGATGGAAAGGGCGCGAGGGGAGACCTCCGGGCATGAGTGACGACGTCCGTCGCGGCATCGTTCGCGTGTGCAAGCGCATGTACGAGCGCGGCCTGATCGCGGGTCCCGACGGCAACGTGTCCGTCCGCATCACGTACGATCACGTCCTGGTCACCCCGCAGGGATTTTCGAAAGCCACAGTGGAGGAGCATGACCTGGTGCTGGTGACGCTGGATGGGAAACGCGTTGGAGGCCGGCATGAGCCGTCGTCGGAGCTCGGGATGCACCTGGCGGTGTATCGCGTGCGCGAAGACGTCAACGCGGTGGTGCATGCCCATCCGCCCGTCGCGACCGCGTTTGCGGTTGCGGGCCTGGGGCTCCCCGGAAACATTCTTCCCGAACTGGCCGTTCAGATGGGCGACGTCCCCCTCGTGCCGTACGCGACGCCCGGCACGCCGCAGTTGCTGGAGGCGCTGGCGCCCTACCTGCCTAACTACGATGCATTCCTGCTGGCCAACCATGGCGCAACCACGCTCGGCTGCACGCTGGCGGAAGCCCACCTGCGCATGGAGAGCCTGGAACACAGCGCCAATATCCTCTTGACGGCACGACTGCTCGGTCGCGTTAATCCGTTGGGCGCCGAGGACGCGCGTGTCCTCGAGGAAACTCGCCGCCGCGCCGTTGCCGGTCGGGCGACCGGTGAATGGCGCGCTGCCGATGCCGGGAGTGGAGCATGACGAGTGTGAGTGGAATGACCGACCTGAACGCGCTGCTCGAGGAGCGTGCGCGGTACGAGAACTGGATCGCGCAGCTGAACGCGAAGCGAGAGCAGACGCCCTCGCACGTGTTCGAGCGGGTGCGCGGTGACTATGCGGCGCGCCTCGACACGGTGATGACGCAGCTCCGGAGTCGTGCCGAGGGCTTGCAGGGTTCCGCATCGTCGCTGCAGGAACGGGTGTCGACGCTGACGAACGAGGAGACATCACGCCGCGACGTCCGAGCCGAAATCGAGCTGCGGGCGATGGTCGGTGAGTACACCGCCGAGCGGGCCAACGAGGAGCTCGCGGCCTGCGACGCGGATATCGGGCGACTCGAGTCGGAGCGCACGGCGACAGCCGCGGAGCTCCACCGGCTCCAGGAGATTCTTGCCCTCGTCAGGCAGCCGTCGGGAGCAGCGCCGGCGCCGGCGCCGTCACCAGCCCGGCCGGCTCCGGCAGCACAACCACCGGCCCCGCCACCTCCGGCCGCACAGCCTCCCCGCCCGTTAGGCGCTCAGCCTCCGCATCGGGAACCTGACTCCGCGGTCGATGAGCTGGCGTTCCTCAACTCCGTCATGGATCGCGCGGCGGAAAATCCGCCGCCGATGACCGCGCCGTCGAGCGCTCCACGCCTCGAGGACATCCCGCTGGTGAGCAGCCTGGAAACGGCGGATCGCGAACCCCAGCAGGCCCGCGAAGGACTATCGTTGCGCCAGGCATCGGGCACCCCGGCGTTCCTGAAGGGAATGCCCACCGAGCAGGTGAAGACGCTCAAGTGCCAGGAATGCGGGACGATGAACTATCCGACGGAGTGGTACTGTGAACGGTGCGGGGGAGAGCTGGCCGCGATGTGAAGTGAGGAAGCAGGAGGCAGGAAACAGCAAACAGGGAATGAATAAGGCCCGCGGCTGACGCCTGCGGGCCCTTCGTATTCAACCGTTTCGTTCCACTCCTGCTTCCTGCTTCCTGCCTCCTGCTTCCTACTTTTTCACAGTATCCAGTCGCCCCTTGTACCGCGCCGCCGCGTTGCGATGAATCAGCCCCTTGCGCGCGGAACGGTCGAGCAACTGGATAGCGCGCTTCCGGTCAGCGTCGGTAGCGCCGGGTGTATCCGCTCTCTTCAGGGCGGTGCGGAGCGTCGAGCGCTGGGCACGGTTACGGGCAGCGGCCGCAATCGACTTGCGATGGTGCTTGGCCGCGGATGCAATTCTGGGCAAGGAAAAACTCCAAATAAGCGAAAAACGGTGCCGGATACGAGCCGCGAAGCATAGGCCAGCCCAGGGAAGAAGTCAAGCAAGGACAGTGAACTAAGCGGTGCTCTCACTTTGACTTATCTAGGCGCACTGCCTTAATTTGCGCGGATTCACGACCCGGCGGATTTCTCCCGTCCGCCATCTCCCATCCGCCGTCCCGAATTGGCCGAGCTCGACAACTTTCTCCTCGCTGCTCCGGTGCTGCTGTTTTCCATGGTGGCCCATGAGTATGCGCATGGATACGCGGCGCTCAAACAGGGCGATCCCACCGCGCAGCAGCTGGGCCGGCTGACGTGGAATCCGATCAAGCATATCGATCCGTTTCTCACGATCCTTATGCCCGTCATCACGTACATGGCGATGGGATTCATCTTCGGCGGCGCGAAACCGGTTCCTGTGAATCCGCGCAACTACAGGAATTACCGGCGGGGCGACATCATCGTATCGCTCGCCGGGGTCGCCACCAACCTCGTGTTGTTTCCACTTTTCGCGCTCATCATCGTCGGGCTCGGACTGCTCGGGAGAGCCATCCCGTCCGCCGTCAATACACTCGCCTTGCTCCAGGGCATGATGTGGTGGGGCGTCCTGTTCAACCTGTTGCTGGCGGTGTTCAACCTCATACCGATTCCGCCGCTCGACGGGTCGCATGTCATGAAGTGGCTGCTGCCGCCGACGTGGTCGTTGCGTTATCAGCAACTCGGGAAGTACGGCATCATCGTCCTCCTCCTGCTGTTCTGGACTGACGCCGGGAAAAACGCGCTATCGGCGGTGATGTTTCCGGTGAGGGCCCTCGGCCAGCCGGCCTTCGAAGCTGTCCTCCCGTTCTTCCTCAAATCGCCGAGCGACCTGGGGATCCTATGACGGCAACTGCCACACAAGTGGGCGAACCGTTTGTCGTCGAGCTGCAGCAGTTCGAGGGGCCGCTCGACCTGCTGCTGTCCCTGATCCGGGACGAGCGCGTCGACATCTACGACATCCCCATCGCACGCATCGCCGAACAGTTCCTGGCGCGCATCCAGACCATGGCGATCGATCAGGCGGCCGAGTACCTCGAGATGGCCGCGCGCCTGCTGCGCATCAAGGCGCAGATGCTGCTTCCGCGGAACCAGAGCGACGAGGCGTGGGAAGATCCGCGCGCGGAACTCGTCAGGCGGCTGCTCGAATACCAGCAGGTTCGCGAGATCTCGGACCACCTCGCCCGCATGGCCGAGGATCGGCGCTCGCGATTCGCACGGGCGTGGCTCCCGTCGCAATCGATTGAGCCACCGCCTGCGCCGTTGTCGCTCTCGCTCGGTGAGTTGCTTGCAGCAGTTGATCGCGTGCTGCGATTTGCGCGTGAGCCGCACCTGCACGACGTCGTTCCGCGCCCCCTCGACGTCGACGGTGCGATACGCACCATCCGCGCCGTGCTCGAACTGCGCGCCCGGGCGCGCTGGTACGACGTGATTCGTCCCTCGGCAGAGTCGTGGGAGGTGCTGTCGGCACTCCTCGCACTCCTGGAACTGGCCCGGCGCGGTGAGCTCCGACTCCGCCAGGCCGCCCCCTTCGGATCCCTGGTGATCACACGTGAATCCTCTGGCCAGGCTGCTTGAAGCAGCGCTCTTCGCGAGCAACCGCCCGGTTCCGGTGGAGGAACTGGCGGGCCTCGATGCCGAGGCATCCCCGGCGGCCGTCCGTGCCGCGTTAGGCGAGATCCAGGACACCTACCAGGCGAACGGGCACGGCGTCGAGCTGGTGGAGCTGGGCGAGGGATGGCAGATCCTCACGCGCCCGGAGTTTACCGACGCGATCGAACGCGCCCAGCTGGCCGCCCGTCCGCACCGGCTGTCCGGCGCGGCGCTCGAGACGCTGGCGATCATCGCCTATCGCCAGCCGATCGGTCGAGCCGAGATCGAGGAGATTCGCGGCGTGAATTGCGGCGCAATTCTGAAGTCTCTCCAGGAACGTGCTCTCATCGACGTCACCGGACGCGGCGAGGGGATGGGGCGCCCGCTCCTCTACGGGACCACGCCCCTGTTCCTGGAGCAATTCGCCCTGCGGCACCTCGAGGAGTTGCCGCGGGCCGATGAGCTGGCGGTCACGCTGCGCGTGGAGCCCCGCGCGATCTGATGACGGGGACGATGCGGCTCCACCGCGCCCTCGCGCGGGCGGGTGTCGCGTCGCGGCGCAGGGCCGAAGTCCTGATTGGTGAAGGCCGCGTTAGGGTCAACGGCGCTATCGCACACGTTGGACAGGGGGTCGATCCCTCGGCGGACCAGGTGGAAGTTGATGGGCGGAAGGTCAACCTCCAGGCTGCGCCCGCGACGTGGATCGTGCTGCACAAGCCGGCCGGGATAATGACCACACGCTCCGACCCGCAGGGACGGCGCACGGTATTCGAACTGGTGCGGGACGTCCCCGGGTTGGTGTACGTGGGCCGCCTGGACCTCGAAACTGAAGGGGTATTGCTGCTGACCACGGATGGCGACGCCGCGAACCGGCTGACCCACCCCCGGTCGGGCATCGAGCGGGTCTACGTGGCGACCGTCATGGGAGACGCGCGGAGCGCGGCCGAACGGGCGCGCCGAGGCGTCATGCTGCACGACGGAATGGTCACGCCAAAGCGAGTGACGGTGCGCCCCGGACCTGATGGCCGATGGCTGTTCGAAGTCGTCATATCGGAGGGACGGAAACGGGAGGTCCGGCGGCTATGTCGGGAGCTGGGCCTGCGCGTGGAACGCCTAGTCCGGACGTCGTTCGGACCGATCGAACTGGGCAACCTGCCGGCGGGTTCCAACCGTCCCCTGACGGCGACGGAAAAGGCAGCCCTGTCGAAGCTGATCGGGCGGCCGTTGAGCGATTGATTTCAGATTGTCGATAGCGGATTGCAGATTGAAGCTCAGCTTCAGGTCCATACACAACGGGGAACTTTGTGACTGATCGAGTCCGAACGCCAACGCCAGTGAGCGCGATCGACACCTCGCTTGTTCAGGGTGTGTTGCAGCAGGTGGCGAAGCGGGTGGTGGGCCAGGAGTACATGGTCGAGCGTCTGCTGATCAGCCTCCTGACGGGCGGACATGTGCTGCTCGAGGGCGTGCCCGGCCTGGCGAAGACCCTGACGGTGCGGACGCTCGCCGAAACGATCAACACGACTTTCCACCGGATCCAGTTCACGCCCGACCTGCTCCCGGCCGACGTCCTCGGCACGCAGGTCTTCGACCAGTCGCGCGGCTCGTTCACCATCAAGCGCGGCCCGATCTTCGCGAACATCGTGCTGGCGGACGAGATCAACCGCGCACCGGCCAAGGTGCAGGCGGCACTGCTCGAGGCGATGCAGGAGAAGCAGGTCACGTTAGGCGGCGAGACGTTCCTGCTCGAGGAGCCGTTCCTCGTGCTGGCGACGCAGAACCCGATCGAGCAGGAAGGCACGTATCCGCTGCCGGAAGCGCAGGTCGACCGATTCATGCTCAAGTTGCGCGTCGGCTATCCGAGTCGCGAGGAAGAGAAGGAGATCATGCGCCGCATGGCGGGCGGTGAGCCGATCCCGGTGCAACACGTGGCCTCGCCGGTGGCGATCATGGAAGCGCGGCGCCACATCGCCGAGTTGTACATGGACGAGCGGATCGTCGACTACATCGTCGATATCGTGCTGGCGACGCGTGCGCCGGGGGACGCCGGGCTGAAGGAGCTGGCGCCGCTGATCGAATTCGGGGCGAGTCCCCGCGCCACGATTGCCCTGGCTCAGGCTTCGCGTGCCCACGCCTTCCTTCGCGGGCGCAATTACGTCACGCCGGATGACGTGAAGGCGATCGCGCCCGATGTGCTGCGGCACCGGGTGCTCACCACCTATGAGGCCGAGGCGGAAGAAGTCACGAGTGATGACATCGTGAAGAAGGTTCTGGCGACGGTGGAAGCGCCATGAATTGCAATTTGCAATTTGCAATGTGATGTCCCAGAAAGTCGCCGTTCCGCCCGAAGTCCTCCGCCAGGTGCGGCTCATCGAGCTTCGCACCCGGCGACTGGTGAACTCGCTGTGGGCCGGCGAGTACCGGTCGATCTTCAAGGGGCAGGGCATGGAGTTCGCCGAAGTGCGCGAGTATCTCCCCGGCGACGAAGTGCGTTCGATCGACTGGAACGTCACCGCGCGGATGGGGCGGCCCTTCGTGAAGCGGTACATCGAAGAGCGCGAGCTGACCGTCATGCTGGCCGTCGACCTCTCCGGGTCCTCGCAGTTCGGAACCGTCAGTCGATTCAAGTCCGAGATGGCGATCGAGCTTGCCGCTGTCCTGACCATGAGCGCGGTACGCAACAATGACCGCGTCGGCGTCCTGCTTTTCACCGACCGCATTGAACACGTCGTGCCGCCGGGGAAAGGACGCCGCCATGCGCTCCGGATCCTTCGCGACGTCCTGGTTCACAAGCCAGAAGGCAAGGGAACCAACATCGGCGCGGCCCTCGAATACCTGAATCGGCTGCTGCCACATCGCGCCATCGTTTTCGTGATTTCCGACCTCATCGATGCGGGGGTCGAGCGGCCGCTGAAGTTCCTCTCCCAGCGCCATGACGTGGTGGTCGCACCCCTCGAGGATCCTTCCGAGTGGGACCTGCCCGATATCGGCGTGGCCCGGTTCGTCGACCCGGAAACGGGACAGGTTGTGAGTGTAGATACATCAGACCGCCGCGTCCGCGACGGTTTTCGCCAGGCGTCCGAAGCCGAGCGTACGGCGAGACGCCAGTTGCTGCGCAGACTCGCGATTGATGAAGTGCCTGTGAATACGAAGGACGGATACCTGGAAGCGCTGTTGCGATTTTTCCGAGCGCGCGGGACGCGCGTCCGGAGGCGCTGGTGAACATCCTGACGGTCCTGGCACTGGTGCAGGCGGTCACGCTCAGTGGCCGGCTGCAGGGCGGCGTCACGATCCGTCCGGACACGGTTCGCGTCGGCGATCCGTTCACGGTCTCGATTCGCGTGCGCGTCCCCCTTGGCGCATCGATCGAATTCCCCGCCGCGCCGGATTCCGGAGGGCCGGTCGAGCCGCTCGACCCAGTGCAGATCGGAACGACGGCAGACAGCATCGCGGTTGACCAGACCGCCACATACCGGCTGGCCGCCTGGCGCACCGGCACGTTCCAGATTCCGTTCGCCGATGTACTCGTCAGGCAGGACATCGGGAATCGCCGCGTCGAAGTCAGCGGCGTGATCATCCATGTCGCGTCGGTGCTTCCGCCGGACACGACAGGAATCGAACCGAAGCCGCAGCGCGGCGTGTTCACGTTCGGGCTTCCGTGGTGGATCTGGGCACTGGTGGCGGCTCTGGCCGTGGCGATGATGATGCTCATCGTCTGGCTCTGGCGGCGACGCCGGCGGCGTCCGGTTCCACGTGAAGCGCCATTTGCCATCGCCGAGCGTGAGTTCAACCGCATCGAGGGTATCGAGCTGCTCGCGGCCGGGGAACGCGCTCGTTATGTGACGCTGATGATCGAGGTGCTGCGCGACTATGTGGCCGCGGTGGTCAGCGGAGCGTCGACCGCGCAGACGTCCAACGAAATGGCGTCGGCGATGCGGAAGGCAGGAATCGGAACGTACGCCCGGTGCGCGGCGCTGCTGTCGGAGGTCGACCTCATCAAATTTGCCCGGCGACCGGTATCTGCCGACCGTGCTGCGGCTCTGGGGCGCGAGGCACGAGCAATCGCGCAGTCGGTGCACCAGGCGCTCAGCGCGCCCGAAAAGACGGCGAAGGCCGCATGATGCAGGTCTTCGACTGGCCCTGGATGGCCGTGGTCTCCGTTGTCGCGGCCATCGCGATGGCGTGGCTCGTCCGCTCGTCGTTCAAGCGCCGGATCATGCGCGTGTCGCGGTTGGGGACGCGCCAACTCGTTATGCGGCTCGTGCCCGAGGTCACGTTGCGGCTGCCACGGGGCCGATCGTTGCGACTCGGCCTCGCTGCACTCCTGGCGGCGATCGCGCTGGCCGGACCGCGGTGGGGGGAAGAAGCGACTGTCCTTCGTGGTGAAGGCATCGACGTCGTGCTGGCGCTCGATGCCTCACTCTCGATGCTCGCCACCGATGAGCGCCCCTCACGCCTCGAGCGACTCAAGCAGGAAGTGCGCCGGCTTCGTGCGGCCTCGAAGGGTGATCGCTTTGCCCTGCTGGCGTTCGCGGGGAGAAGCTACATCCTGTCCCCGCTCACCGTGGACGACGGTGCGCTCGACCTCTTCCTCGACAACCTGGACCCGTCGATCGTGGGGCAGGCGGGGAGCGCCATATCCCGCGCCATCTCGCAGGGCACTGAACTCCTGCAGGCCAGCCGATCCGCCGGCGACCGCGCTCTCGTCGTGATGAGTGACGGTGAGGCTTTCGAGAGTAGCCAGGAGATTGTCCTGGCGGCGGAGCGGGCGGCAAAGGCAGGCATTGCCGTGGTCACCGTCGGATTCGGAACCACAGAAGGGTCGACCATTCCGATTCGCAATGGCGATCGGGTTGATGTAAAGCGCGACGAGAACAACGAGATCGTCGTGACGAAATACGTGCCGGAAACGTTGCGGGCGGCAGCGGACGCAGCGCAGGGGACGTTCATCGATGCGGCGGAAACAGACAAGGCGACGCGGATCCGTCGCGCGCTGCAGACCCTCCGGACCACGGCACGACAGGTGGAGAGCGGGCGAAGTGGAACGCCGAGGTTCCAGCTGTTCCTCCTTCCAGCGTTGCTCCTGATAATTGCCGATACGCTTGGCAGTGTGCGCCGCCGGCGTGTCGCGGCATCGGCTCGTACGGTACCGGCAGCGGCTGCCGGACTCGTTATGCTCGCCAACGGGTGCGCGCTCCCGGGCGCGCAAGCGACGCGCGCGGCCGATCAATTTGCCGGTGGGCAATACGCGCGAGCGGCTGCGTCCTATCGGGACGCGATTTCTGATGGTGACGAGCGCGTGGAGATGTTGTACAACCTCGGGACGGCCCTCGTGGCGGCAGACTCCCTGGACCGGTCGCTCGAGCCGCTCGAGCGCGCAACGCTGTCGGAGAAGGACGAGCTGCGTTATCGCGCCCTGTTCAACCTCGGGCTCGCCCAGCTGGAGATCGGTCGCGCCGGTGCGCGCAACGCCGATTCGACGCGCCGGGCGCTGGCGACGGCGGTGGAGCTGTACAAACGGGTGCTGCTCATGCGTCCCGGTGACGGCGATGCGCAGTGGAACTACGAGCTCGCGCTCACGGAGCTCGACCGGCAGTCGTCGGGTGGGAGCAGCCAGCAGCAGAACAATCCCGACCCGCAACCCCAACAAGGTGACCCACCACCGCCGTCGTTAGGTCGCGACCAGGCGGAGCAGCTGTTGAGCAGCGCGGCACGCGACGAGCAGGCGGTGCAGGGAAGGAAGCAGCGCGAGTCGCGGCCGACGACGCCGCGGCGGGGGAAGGACTGGTGAAATTGCAAATCGCAAATTGCAAATTGCAAATCGCAAACTGCAACCCAGGGACAATAGATCCCGGCTCGCGGACACGCGGTTTCGCGCTTCGCATTTTGAAGTTTGCAATTTGCAATTTGCAATTTGCAATGTGCAATGTGCAATTTG
>DASRPK010000318.1:0-35012 GCA_035646395.1 Gemmatimonadaceae bacterium
AACCTACAACTATTGAATACGGCTGGTCACGTGGCGACGCTGGCGTCCCGGGCTTTGGCCACGTGCCTTGGTCGCACCGGTTCACCGATCACCAGGAAGGTGAGCCCGAGCAGGAGGGCTGCCAGGCTGATTACCGCCGGCACCGCCGCCAACGCGAACACGACAATCGCGGTCAGAATCGGCAGGACCCGGCGTGCAACGTGCACCCGTTGTCCTGCCCGGCGCAGTGCCAATTCCATGCTTCCCGCGAAAAGGACGATCGACGCGCCCAGTAGTGCCCGGCCTGCAGCACTGAGAGGGTCGGCCGGGTGTGCAAGGGCATGCTCGACCGTCGCCGCGCAAGCGATGATACCGAGCACCATCGGGAAATGAATGATGGAGTAGGTATCACGGGCGAACATCGAACGGTCGCGCCCCTGCTTGTGCTCCAGCGCCTCTTCGAGTTCAAGCTTGTTGCGAACGAAGTACGACCACCACATCGCGCCGGCGATAGCGACCGCCAGGATGGCGGCGGTGATCCGAATGGCAGGCCACTCGCCGTCGGTGAGGCTCAGGGCAGCCACAATCAGCGATTCACCAAGCGCGATGATCACGAAGAGTGCGTGTCGTTCGGCAAAGTGGCCGGCGTGCAGGTTCCAGCCTTCGGCGCGACCACCGATGACTGCAGCCGCTATGTCCATCAAAATTGCCGCCCCCCAGCAGTAGTACTGCGCGGTGCCGCCAAGGATACCGCCAACGAGGACCGCGACCATACCGCCGACAGAAACGAGCGAGAACGTCCTGACCGCTGCGCGTTGTGATTCGTTTGCCCATGCCACCCAGTCGTACACGAGCAGGCCGAGGACGCGCACGGCGATGTAGGTGGCGGCGAACCAGAGTGAACGCCCGTGAAACGCGAACGGAATTCCCACCGCAAGGAAAAACGCGACACCCGTCGCCACGAGCGTTGCGACTTCAACGCGCGGGTGTGTGGTATCCGCGGCGTTGAGCGCCCAGGTGAACTGCGTCCACCCCCACCACACCAGCCAGAATACGAGAATGACTTCGCCGACAGCGCGCCAGGTGACGCCATCGTGGAGGAGACTCACGATCTGGGTCACGCAGAAGACGAAGACCAGGTCGAAGAACAGCTCGACGAACGTGACTCTCTGTTCGTGCGGCGACGCGACAATGTCTACGGCGTTCGAAGGTGAAGACATGGGAGATATGGTAAGCAGTTGCCACCGAATCCCGCGATGACACTAGCGGGATCTGGCCATTTATCGTCTCATTGCACGCATGACGGCGACCGCTGACGTACCGGCCACTGCGACAACGGGAAAGACACCAGTCAGTAGCGCAGTGCCGGATTCGGCCCGGTCCGAACGGCTGCTGTCGCTCGATGTTTTCAGGGGCCTGACCGTCGCGGGAATGTTGCTGGTGAACCAACCGGGCGACTGGTCGGCGATCTACCCGCCGTTGGCGCATGCGCCGTGGCACGGCTGGACGCCAACGGACCTGATCTTTCCGTTTTTCCTGTTCATCGTCGGCGTCACGACGCATCTGTCGGTTGAGGCGAGGCGCCGGCGCGGAGAGGACGAACGGGCGATCGCCTTGCAGATCGCGAAGCGCGGTGCGCTCATCGTCCTCTGTGGCCTGCTGCTGGCGTCATTCCCGTGGTGGCCACTGGAACGGATCACGGGAATGCGATTCCCTGGCGTTCTGCAGCGCATCGGCGTGGCGTATTTCGTCGGGGCGATGTTGACGTTGCGCGGATCACTGAAACGGCACGTACTCATTCTCGTCGCACTGCTGTACGGCTACTGGTTTGTCATGACGCTGGTGCTAGTTCCGGGAACGGGGGCACTCGGACAACTCGTTCTGGCGCGCCCTTCCGCCTCAATCGCGGCATGGCTCGATAGGGCCGTGTTTGGCGGTCACCTCTGGCGCAGTTCACAGACCTGGGATCCGGAGGGTCTGCTCTCAACAGTGCCGGCGATTGGCACGGTGATCCTGGGCGTGTTCACGGGGCGCTGGATCGCAAGCGGGAAGCCGATTCACGAGCGCCTGGTGGGTCTCTACGGCGCCGGTGCGCTGGCCACGATGGGTGGACTGATGTGGAACTGGTCGTTCCCGATCAACAAGAACCTGTGGACGAGCAGCTACGTCCTGTTCACGGCCGGAGTCGCGGCGACCACGCTGGCGACGTGCATCTGGCTGATCGATGTCGCGGGCGTGAAATGGTGGACGAAACCATTCATCTGGTTCGGCCGGAATCCGCTCCTGGCGTTTCTAGGGACCGGCGTGATGTCTCGGACGATCTATTCCCTGATCCGGATTCCGAAGGACGATGGCACCACGGCGTCGTTGCAGCGCGTCATCTATGAGAATGCGTATGCGTCGTGGTTATCGCCGAAAGACGCATCGCTGTTTTTTGCATTGAGCTACGTTGCGCTCTGGGCGCTGATCCTGTGGGTGCTAGACAAGCGAAACGTGTATTGGAAGCTCTGATGGTCGGGCCCCGCGCGAGATGTGAAAACCATTCAACAACGATCACCCGGATCACCCCGAATCGCACTGATCAAACGAAACTGTTAGGCGGTTCTGCGTGATTCGTGAAATTCGTGTAATCGTTTTTCAATGGTTTTCATGAATCCTTCGTGCTCTCGGTCACGCGGCACTAGATCGCGAGATTGGCGGGCAAAGCGTCTCGCTGGCGAATACCCTCCGAGAACGGGCCAAGAAGATGTACGATGCTGTTGGCGTAGTAACTCACCAACGGTCGACCATGCGGTAGAACAACGAAACCGTCGCCGGATTCGGCAAGAACTCGACGCATCTCGAGCATTCGATACGCACGATCGAACGTCTCCGCGATATCACGGTCGGCGCGGACGACGCGCCCATTCAGTTCCAGCAGGACGTCGCGCATCGCAGACATGCGTTCCAGCAATTTGTCCCGTGGAATGAAGTCGGCGTCGAAGCTCTGCAGCGCGGCGCAAGCCAGCGGCACCGGCGTTACCGGAATGATCGCTCCGATCTCCTTCAGCACCTCGTCGCAGAACGCCTGGATCCGCGGTAGACGTTCCGTGCGCGGAAGCTCGAGTACTCGAACGTCAATCGCCTCATTCTCTTCGAGCCACGCATCCACGGAGATCGGCTCGCCGATCGTCACCGCGGCGCGCCCATAGCGTCGCCAGCGGCGTGTAAGGAGACGGCCAGTGTTCCAGAATACGTATCGAAGAACTTCGCCCGCCTGCTGCAGCCGGCTCGTTTCTGGTTTCCCATCGGCGGTCAATTCACGTAGCAGCGTCCGGTCCTCGAGGACGCGATCATAGTTGACTCCGACTGGCACGACAAACATCAGCGACCGTTTCTCCGGCTCCGAAGCCACACAAAGGATCGAATCGAGTAGACCGATTTTCCCCGGCCGGAGCGTGCCATCGCGCGTCAGGCCACCTTCGGGGAAAATGCCCTGCGTCACACCGTTCCGGGTGATCAACTGGACGTAAGCGCGCAGAACGGCGTGGTACAGCGGCTCGCGAAACTTCCTCCGGATGAAATACGAGCCGAAGCTCTTGAAGATGTATTCGAGTGGGAACGCTCGCGCCCACTCACCCACCGCGTAGGAGATCGAAACGTCGCCCATCAGGACGTAGGAGACGACGACGTAGTCCGCGTTGGACCGATGGTTCATCAGGTAAACCACGATCGAGTCGCGCGGCAGACCGCGGAACGGATCAGGCCGGGCGTAGTCCACCGACACCTTGTACAACATGCCTAACAAGACACGACTGAGGCCGTAGCCGAGCCGGTAGTACGCGAGGATGTTGAAGAACGGGACGATCTCGTCGAGGTACTTTCGGACACGTTTCCAAGTGGCCTCGGTGGATAACGCCTGCTCGGCGGCATGAGCGCGCACTGCTTCATGGACGGCGGGATCGGCCAGGACCTGTTCGATGACGAATGACTTCTTCGTCAACTTGAAGCGATCGAGCCTGGCGCGATGGCGATGCACGGCACGGCGGGCGGAGCGCCGCATGACCCGGCCGGCCCCGATCCACAGGGTCAGTGTGATCGCAACGACGATGGTGATGACTGCAAATCCGTTGTCGATGGCGCCGTCTCGGGTAAGGAAGCGCCGGAGCCTGCGAACAAAGCTCGGCGATGTAAAGAGGCGGCGGTCGCCCCAAGCCCGCTGGCCCGAGCGCTGCCCCCGGCCTATGCTTTGCATCACCCATGGAGATGCGCGAGCAGCTGCAGCGGACCCTCGGCAACGCCTACATCCTCGAACAGGAGCTGGGGGGCGGGGGCATGTCGCAGGTTTTCGTCGCCGAGGAAGTCGCGTTTGGCCGGAAGGTGGTCGTCAAAGTCCTTCCTCCCGGACGTACGGGCGACGTCAACATCGAGCGCTTCAAGCGTGAGATCCAGGTCGCGGCCAGGCTGCAGCATGCGCACATCGTGCCGGTGTTGACGGCGGGCGAAACGAACGGCCTGCCCTACTACACGATGCCATTCGTCGAGGGCGAGTCCCTCCGGACGCGATTGTCGCGTCTGGGGCCGCTCTCGTCCTCCGAAACGGTCAACATCCTTCGCGACGTGGCGCGCGCGCTGGCCTATGCGCACGAGCGCGGCGTGGTGCATCGCGACATCAAGCCGGACAATGTGATGGTCGCCGGCGGGAGTGCGGTCGTCACCGACTTCGGCATCGCGAAAGCGATCAGCGCGTCACGCACCGATACGCCCAACGAGACGCTGACGCAGGTCGGGACTTCGTTAGGCACGCCGGCCTACATGGCGCCCGAGCAGGCGGCCGGCGACCCGGCCACCGATCACCGCGCCGACCTCTATGCATTCGGCTGCATGGCGTATGAGATGCTGGCCGGCGAGCCGCCCTTCGTCGAGAAGTCCCCGCAACTGCTGCTCGCGGCACACATGTCGAAGACGGCGGATCCGGTCACCGGTCGCCGCGCTGACGTGCCGCAGCCCCTGGCGTCGATGATCGCGCAGTGCCTGGCCAAGGATCCCGGCGAACGCCCGTCATCCGCCGCCGACGTTGCACGAGTCCTCGACACGACGAGCACGGATTCCCAGGGCGCGTTCCCGCCAATCCTGCTTTCCGGAAAGGGAATGCTTGGGCGCATGCTCGGCATGTACGCGGTCGCGTTCATCGCGGTGGCGGTCGTGGCGAAGGCGGCCGTGACGACGATCGGGTTGCCGAACTGGGTCTTCCCGGGCGCCATCATCGTGATGGCGCTCGGTTTGCCGGCGATCCTGGCCACCGGCTACGTGCAGCGCGTCGTCCGGCGCGCAGCCGGCATCACACCGACGACCGGCGGCGCGTATGGGCCCGGGACGCAGGGGACGCTGGCCACGCTCGCGATGAAGGCGAGTCCGCACATGTCCTGGCGGCGCACGCAACTGGGCGGCCTGTACGCTGTCAGCGGATTCGTGCTGCTCGTCGGCGTGTTCATGCTGCTGCGGACGTTAGGCATCGGGCCGGCGGGATCGCTGCTCGCGGCCGGGACATTCGACTCGAAGGAACCGATTCTCGTCACCGACTTCAGCGTGACGAACGCGGATAGTTCGCTGGGTCGCGTGCTGAGCGATGCGACCAAGACCACGCTATCGGAGTCGTCGGTCATCACGTTGCTACCGCCTGAGGGCGTTGCGGCCGCGCTTGCGCGGATGGAGCGACCCCGCACGACCGCGATAGACCTCGCGCTGGCCAGGGAAATGGCGAGCCGGAACGCGATCAAGGCGATCGTCGATGGCCAGATCACCGGCGTCGCGGGCAATGGTGGGTACATCGTCACATTGCGCCTCGTGACCGCGGATTCGCTGAAGGAGCTCGCGTCGTTCACCGAAACGGCGGACGACACGCGCGGACTCATCGAAGCGATCGACAAGCTCTCGCGAGCCCTGCGCGGAAAAATTGGCGAGTCATTGAAGGACGTGAATGCTGCGCCGTCGCTCGCCGAGGTCACGACGGCATCATTCGAAGCGCTGCGCAAGTACACCGAAGCGGATCGGGCCGAGATTACGGACGGCGATCGGCCTCGTGCGATCCGGCTCTTGCGGGAAGCGGTTGCCATCGACTCGACGTTCGCCGAAGCCTGGCGGCGTCTTGCCATCGTTCAGGCAAACGCGGGCCGACCACGGGCCGTTCTCGATTCCGCGTATGAGGCGGCCTATCGACATCGCCATCGAACATCGGCACGGGAACGAGCGATGATTGAGGCGACGTATTTTTCCTCGACCGGCCCGAACCGCGATCGAGCCAAGGGCATCCTGGCCTACGAGGAGATGTTGAAGCTCGGCGATTCGGCGCGCGCAGCGAACAACCTGGCGATCAGGCTGAGCAACCGTCGCGAATTCGCGCGCGCGGAAACGCTTTATCGAGTGAGTGCCCGTTTACGGCCGGATTTGCAGCGACTGTCGATCCCGAATCTGCTGGGACCGCTCATCTTCCAGCAGAAGTTTGCCGAAGCCGAATCCCTTCTGGTGATCGCACGATCGAGGTATCCGCAGAACAACGCGGTTCGGCGAACGCACATCGAGTTGCTGTACCACAAAGGCGATCTGGCCGGCTATCGTCGCGCGATCGACAGCGTGGTGACGCGTGGGGACACTCTCGACCGGACATGGGCAAAGCGACGTGCCGCGACGTTGGCCATGCTGGAGGGGGACATCAGGGAATTCACGCGCGTCTGGCGTGAACTCGACGATCGAAACCTGAGCGATCCCCGGCAACGATTGTTCCAGGCGACGGACCTGCCGACGTTCGCTCGTGCGGAAATCCTTGGCCAGAACGAAGCCGTCGTGCGGGAGCTCGACGCGGCGATCACCGCAGCGTCAGGCAGTTTCGCAAACGGGGATTGGCCGTACTTCGGCATCATCGACCTGTATGCACTGGCCGGGCAGCCACAACGCGCGCGCCAGTGGTTGAACCGCTATGACGCCGAAGTAAAGGACACATTCCGGCTACGCATCGAGGCGAACGCACGCCGGCGAACGCTGGCAGAAGTACTGATGGCCGAGCGAAAGGGGTTGGAAGCGGCCACCGAGTTCCGGCGATCCGATAGCCTTCCGGACGGTCCCGACGGCGCATGCCTGGTCTGCCTGCCGATGCGGCTTGCGTTTGCGTTCAGCGAAGCAGAGATGTCGGATTCGGCGATACATTACATGCAGCAAGCGTTGACGACATTCGATCCGAACCGGATGGATGACATCATCGACCCGTACATACTGCCGCTGTTCAACAAACGGCTGGGCGAGCTGTACGAGGCCAGGGGCGACCGCGTGAAGGCCGCCGAACATTACCGGAAGGTCATCGAGATCTGGAAAAACGCGGATCCGGAAGTGCAGGTCATCGTCAATGAGCTCAAGGCCCGCGTCAGGCGACTGACGGACCTCGAAGGTATTCCACGTTAGGCGCGAGGCGCCGGCGTCCATGCCCGCTTCCCGGTTCCCCGAGTGGCTCGAGCCGATGGCCGCCACGCTCACAGAGAAACGGTTCTCCGGTCCGGAGTGGACCTTCGAGCAGAAGTTCGACGGGATTCGATTGCTCGCGTTCAAGCATGGGAAGAAGGTCCGGATGTTTTCCCGGAACAAGCTGGAGCAGCACATCCCCGCCCTCGCCGACGCGATTGCCGCTTTGCCCGTTCGCGAGCTGATCCTCGATGGTGAATTGAACTGGGATCGTCACAGCACCTATCACGTCTTCGACGTCCTGTGGCACGATGGCGATGTCACATCGAGAACGCTCCTGGAGCGGCGTGCATTGCTCTCAAGACTCCCGCTCAAGGCTCCGGTGCACCGCGTCGCGGTACTCAAGGGTCCCGAACCGTGGGAGCGCGCCTGTGCCGACGGTTGGGAGGGAGTGATCGCGAAGCGGCTGGACTCCGTGTACGAACACCGGCGCTCCAAGCAATGGCTCAAGATGAAGTGCGAGGTGACCGGTGACTTCGTTGTCGGGGGCTTCACCGATCCGCAACGCACGCGGGTGGGACTCGGCGCCCTCCTGGTTGGCTATTACCAGGGCGAGGACTTTGTCTTCGCGGGCAAGGTCGGCACCGGCTTCGATCGCAAGCTGCTGCTCGAGCTGCGTGAACGTCTGGATGCAATCGAGATTCCGAATTCACCGTTCACGGTCGCGACCGGCCTGCCGCGCGTCCGCCAGCACTGGGTCAAGCCATCGATCGTGGTCACGGTGGCGTTCATCGAGTGGACGGTACACAGGAAACTCCGCCATTCGCGCTTGTTAGGCCTCAACAGGGGCCGCAGGCCTCGCGAGGTCACGTGGCGTCCGTCGTGATCAGCCACCCGGAGAAGGTGCTCTTTCCGGACGATGGCATTACCAAGGGCGAGCTCGCGTCCTACTACGAAGCGATCGCCCCCCTGATGCTGCCGCACCTCCGGAAGCGGCCGGTCACGATGGAGCGCTTCCACAAGGGGATCGGGCAGGCAGGCTTCATCCAGAAATCAATCGGCAAGGGAACGCCGGATTGGATCGAGCGTGTGGAGGTCCCGAAAAAGGACGGGACGGTCATTCACCCGTTGATCAATGACGAGCAATCCCTCCTGTGGCTGGCGAACCAGAACTGCATAACGCCGCACGTCTGGGCGTCACGCGTGCCGCGCCTGCTGTATCCCGACGTCTGCATCTTCGACCTCGATCCGCTCCAGGAAGACGCGGCCGCATTGCGGACGGCGGCGTTGGCCGTCCGCGACCTGCTCGACGAGCTGGGGCTGACGACATTCGTGAAGACCAGCGGGTCGAAGGGCTTTCATATTGCCGTGCCGATGAACGGCAAGTCGGACGCCGGTGAAGTCTCGACGTTTGCACACGCCGTGGGCCGGATCGTCGTGTCACGCCACCCGGACCTGCTCACCCTCGAATTCAGCAAGGCGGATCGCGCCGGACGGATTTACGTCGACACCGGCCGGAACCATCCGCCGGCGACGTTCGCCTGCGCGTATGCAGTTCGGCCTAAGGCGACCGCGCCGGTTTCCGCGCCGTGCACGTGGGATGAGGTGGAAAAGGGGAGCGTCCATCCGCAAACCTTCAACGTGCGCAACATGGCGAAGCGCGTGGCGAAGGTCGGGGATATCTGGTCCGGCCTGCACGCGAAGCCGCATACGCTTGGAAATGCGCTGAAGAAGGTCCGTGCAATGCTGTAGACATGGCGGGTGCAATCGACCGCTGAGCCCGCAACTTCACACAACATGCCTGCTCGCCACGTATTGACGAGTACGTAACTGAACGCCTTCCGCTGTGTACAGGACGGGTCCAGAACGGCTCCGATTACCCAGTGAGGAGGCGGAAAAATGTCACGAGTTACCGCAGTTTTTGCGAACCATGCGCAGGCAGACGCGGCAATCGCTGAGCTGCGCCGCCGCGGAGTTACTGATTCCCACCTGTCGATCATTGCGAAGCGTGTTGATGATGTCGAAACCACCCGGCTGCCGGAAGCGACCGCGGGTGAGCGGATCGCCAAGGGCGCGATCACCGGTGTCGGCGTCGGGACACTGTTCGGACTCGCCGCCGCGCTCATCCCCGGCGTCGGTCCGTTCCTTGTTGCCGGGCCGCTTGCATCAGCGTTAGGCGTCGCGGGTGGTTCGGCCGCAGCCGGAGCGATCGTGGGCGGCACGTCGGGGGCGCTGGCCGGGGCGATGGCGCGCGCCGACTTCTCGAAGGACGAAGTGGCGTTCTACGGACCGCTGGTCGAGCGCGGGGATGTCATGGTGACGGTGAACACCGATGACGTCTCGAGTGAGCGCCTGCGCTCGGAGCTCGAACAGCTGGGGGGCAGGACCTACGGCCGCGAACCACGTCCGGTCAGTGAGGTAGACGTCCGGCGCGAGCTGTAATCTCGCCGCACCACTGTTGACGCGAGGATCCGGCTCGGGCGTGTGCTAACGGCCGAGCCGGCTTCGCGTTTGCCTGATCTCTTGGCGGGAGTCCAGGTACACCCGCGGAGAAGGCGCGGAACGCACCCCACGGTGAATTACGGGGCCGGCGCACCTAACGTATTCTCCCCATGCGGGCGACTTACCCTTTGGCCTTGTTAGGCGGTGAAGATGACATCGACGGTCTGGACGGCGGCAGGAGCGCTCCTCGCTGGAGTCGCCGCGTTCGTTCCCGTCGGGGGAGCCGCCGGGGCGCAGGTCGCCATCAAGCGCGGGCCGGCAGGCTTCAACCTGTTCACCGTCCAGCAGGACGCTGACATCGGCCGCCAGGCAGCGACGGAAATCGAGCGGCAGGTTGCGCTGGTCACCAGCGCGCGCACCGCGCAGTTCCTCGGAAGCATTACCGCAGTCGTCGCCCAGGCATCCGGCGCGAGGATTGCGTTTGAGGTCAAGGCAATCAACTCAGGTGATGTGAACCTCTACGTCCTCCCGGGGGGACAGATCTACGTCACTCGCGGGTTGCTCAGCCAGGCGAGGAGCGAGGCTGAAGTCGCCGCGGTGCTGGCGCACGCCATGGCACACGTGGTCCTTCGCCACGGCACGGCACGCGCGTCGAAGGCGTACCTGTCGAAGGCCGGACTGGGCGCGCTGGGAGGCCTCGGCAAGTCGGGCGCCGCCGAACGCATCGTCAATACCGTGGGCGGGTTCGGGGTGAACGCCGCGTTCCTCGCGTTCGCGCGCAGCGACGAATACGAGGCCGACGCGTTAGGCGCGGAGTTCCTGTCCAGCGCGGGGTATGATCCGGTCGCCATGGCCAAGGTATTCGCCACCCTGCGTCGCGAGAAAGCACGCCTGCCCGCGATCGAGCGCTTTCACGCCGCCCATCCTCCGGCCGCGGATCGCGAGAGCCGTATACTCAACCTGTCCAACGTGCTCCGGCACGGTCGTGCCGAAATCGTCGGAGGATTCAGTCGCATGCGGTGGCGTGGGGGACCAACCAGCGCTGTCGCGGCCGCGCCGGTGGTGAAGACATCATCGGGGACGGTGGAGATCCGCTCAACGGTCTCGATTCCGGATATTCCGGCGCCCTCACCGGAGTTCACGCGCTTCACGGATCCGGATGCGGTGGTGACGATCGATCATCCGTCCAATTGGGGTCCGTACCAGGCAGGGGCGGCGATGTCGTTTGTCCCGGCCGGTGGCGTCGTCGAGCGCGAAGATGGCGCGCCGAGCCTCGTCCAGGGCCTCATCGTCAATCAGTACGAGCCCTTCGAGGATGACGTCGAGCGCTGGAACAACAGCCTGACGAGGCACTATGCGCCGTTTGAAGATCGTTCGCGTCCGCGGGGCGCCCTGGAGGATGCCACCGACGATCTCGTCAGGCAGATCATCAGCGCCAATGCGTGGCTGACGGCGCCGGCGCGTTCGGCGCGGCCCGAAGTGGTCGACGGCCTGCGCGGCTACTCGGTACGGTTGAGCGGGCGTTCGCCGATCACGGGGAAGACCGAGCGGGTGACGCTGTACACGAGGGCGCTTCCCGATGACCACATCATCTACATGGCGTGTGTCGCGGCAGGACGCGCCGTATCGTCGGTCGAACGGGCCTGCAGCAGGATGGTCCAGTCGCTGCGAATTAACGACAGCTCGTTGCATCGACAGCAGCGGCACTGATCCGCTGCGGTGCCTGAAAACGCTTACGCAGCCCCGAAACGCTTCGAGTACCGCCGCGCCGAGCCCGCGTACTCGAATGCCACGAGCGACATGTACAGGATCGGGATGGTGCTTTCGAGCACGCGTCCGGCCGACATCTGTTGGGCCAGGAGCATGACTGCGCCAATTCCGTAGATGACGGAAAGCGTCCGTAACGTCGACGCACCAAGGGAGGACAGAAGCCAGAATCGCGCCGACCAGAGTACGGATGCGAGGGCCAAAAGGGCGACGCCGGCCAGACGAATGACGCCGTGGACTGCAAGCGCGGCGTCTGGAACGCCCATTCCACGAAGGAGGACCCCGGGGACGACCAGTGCGGCTATGGCGCAGGCGCCAAGTCCGATCGCACTGGCATGAATTACGTTCAGCCGCAGCACAAAACCCTCCTGATCGACAACGCTCGTCTTCAAAGACGAGTGGACCGCAACAAAGTCTCGCCGCCGAGCCGGGCAGCAATTAAGCGAGCGGATCCAAATGGCGCTACCGCTCAGCGACGGCGTGTCCGGTGACGCTATCGGGTAGTTCCTGACGTCGCGTCTCCGCGGAATTACCGGCGACCGACCGGATGGCCCACCACCCTTGGGCCGCCCTGCATCACGAACCGGACTCGCCGATACGCCGTGGCTCAAAATCGCGCGATTCCATCGGGTCTGACCCCGTTGATCCCCGTTTCGTCCCGACTCACAGCGTCTTTAGCCCTCTCTTCTTGGCTCGCGTTTCGCACATTGAAGATTCACGTATGCGCAAAACGCTGACCCGACACTCTTACCTGACGGTTAAACCATGAAGCCTCTTCGCATCGTATCCGTCGTTTCGATTCTGCTCTTCGTCGTCTCGCAGCAGTCGAACGCACAGTCGAGCGCCGATAGCGCAGCCATCAGGGCCACCGCGCTCGATTACATCGAAGGTTGGTATGAAGGGAACAGCGAACGCATGGAAAGGGCGCTGCATCCGGAGCTGGCCAAGCGCATCGTGAACTCCAACCCGAACGGACGCAACAGCCTTGGTCAGCAGGGCGCCCTGACGCTCATCAACAGCACGAAATCGGGCGGCGGCAAAAACACGCCGGCGGCCGACCAGAGAAAGGACATAAAAATCCTGGACATCTTCGGCAACACGGCCAGCGTGCGCGTGGATGCGTCAAGCTGGGTGGATTACATGCATGTCGCGAAGTGGAACGGACGCTGGGTCATCGTGAACGTTCTCTGGGAGCTTCGGCCGCAGTAGGCCTCACGTGGAGAGGTACACAACGATCGCATCACCATCGTCGGCGACCCGCTGGACGAACGACTGCAAGTCCGTGAAGTAGGCGATAAGCCATTCCAGTGTATTCTCATCGTCGGTGACCGGGCGATCCCAGATCTCCGGATAGATCTCGAGCTTCATCATGCGCTTTGCGTCGAAACGGCCTCTCAGCTGGTCGGGCGTCAGCGACGACAGGAACGCAGCGAACCGCTTCACCTGATCGGGACTCAACGCGCGGGCAAGCCCCTCGTCGTCGACGTCTTCACCGCCCTTCATCAGGAAACAGGCAGGCTCGCGGCCTTCATCCGATGTTCCGGTGAAGAGGTAATGAAGGCCGTTCCACGCCTTTTCGAGATCGAGTTCCTTGGTGGTGTCCGGGACGTAGTTCAGCGTTTCAGGCGCGTCGGGATCGACTTCCGTGATGGTGACCGGCGTCAGGCGAAGCAGGAAACCGAGGATGCCTTTCGGACGCACTTCCCGGACACGCGGACCTTGGTCGAACCCGAGCACCGTCGCGAGTGTGTCCGGGTTCTTTCTCAGTTGCGCGACTTCGTCCACTGAGACACGATGTAGCGAACAGGTCATCCCCATGCTGATTCCTCCGACGGGAGGGTCAACATGCGGGATCAGCCACCTGCCCTCAATGCCTTCGTCGGATCCAGCGATGCAGCGCGCCTGGCCGGCACGGCGGAAGCGACCACTGCTACCATGGCGAGCAACAGCGCCACCGATCCGAGGCTGTAGGCGTCGATCATCGGCACACCAACCAACAGCGACTGGATCACGCGCCCGAGGATGACCGACCCGACCACGCCGGCGACGACGCCCCATAGCGTCACCCGTACCGCATCGCCCACCACCAGACCCAGCACCTCCCCCCGGTCGGCGCCTAACGCGACCCGCACGCCGATCTCGAAGGTTCGCTCGGACACGGCATAGCTCAGCAGACCGTAAATGCCGACCCCGGCCAGCACGAGCGCCAGGGCGCCGAACCCGGCGATCAACCAGGTGCTGAATCGCCGGTTCGCCGTGCTGGTCGCCACGATGTCGCGCAACGTGCGCACGCGGGAAATGGGCACGCCGGCATCGACTCCCTTCACGACCGCGCGCACCGGATTCACCACGGCGCTGGGGTTTCCACTGGTGCGCACGACGAGAGCAAGAGCACGCGGCACGACATAACTGCTCTGCCCCGCTTGTGCGTGCGGGACGTACATCGTCGGCTCGGGAATGTCATCAAAGCCTCGCATGCGTAAGTCGTTGACGACACCTACAACACTCGTCCACGCGAAGTCGAGGCCGCCTAACCGGAACCGTTTGCCGAGTGGATCCTCGCCGGGCCAGAAGCGTTCCGCGAACGCCTTGCTGATGATGGCCACCGGCGCGGCTCCGGCCCGATCACTCGCACTGAAGTCACGTCCCGCAAGCACGCGCATTCCCATGGCGGCGAAGTACCCCGGCGTGATTTCCTGCGGAACGGCGGCCGGCGCCTGACCCGGCGGATATGTCTTGCCTTCGATGCGGATGTCCCATAGTCCGCCTGCGTCTACGATAGGGAGCCAACGCGCAGCACCGGCCGCCTGCACGCCGGGAATCGCCTGCACCTGCTCGACCACCGTGGAATAGAATTCGATGGTTCGTGCATCCGAGTACGCGCTCCCGCCGGGCGAGATGCGCATCGTCACCACATTCGGTGGCGTGAATCCCAGGTCCGCGTTATGCACGTTGAGCAAGCTGCGGATCAGCATTCCCGCTCCGGTCAACATCACCATCGCCAGCGCCACTTCCGCGATGACCAGTGCACGACGCGTGCGGGACGACCCTCGCGTCTGCGCCAGGGTCCTGCCGGATGCCTTGAGGGATTCCGCGGGATCCTGACGCGAGGCCCGCACTGCCGGCACGACGCCGGCCAGGAGTCCGGCTCCCACCGATACCACGAACCCGAACAACACGACCAGCCAGTCCAGCCTGATTTCGTCTAGCCGGGGGAGTGATGTAGGCGCCGCGACGACCAGGGCACGTTGGGCTCCCCATCCGATCGCGAGGCCAAGGAGCCCTCCCGCGATGGCGTAGACAACGATCTCAGTCAGCAGTTGCGTCGCCAGCCGACGACGCGAAGCGCCTAACGCGGTCCGGAGCGCCATCTCCGCGGTGCGCCCCTCCCCGCGCGCCAGCAGCAGGTTCGCGACATTGACGCAGCCAATCAGGAGGACGACCCCGACGGCGCCGAACATCGCCAGCAAATAGGGCCGGGTTTTGCCGACCAGTCGGTCGCTGATACGCTCGAGATCCGGCGTGAGTGGCGTCGCCGGATCGAAGGTCTCCGGCTGGTTCGTCATGATGCGGTTGGCGATGAGGTTCGCCTCGGCGCGCGCCTGGGACAGCGTCGACTGCGGCTGTAATCGTCCCACCACCCAGAGGTAATGATTGCCCCATCCATCGAGCGTGTCCGGCGTCTGGCTCGCGAGCGACGTGCACGTGCGCCGTGAACAGATCGGTAACCAGACCTGCGTCTCGGGTGAGGGGTAGTTGAATCCGTCGGGCATGACTCCAACCACGGTCCGGGTGTTGTTATTCATCAGGAACGTCTTGCCGATGATATCCGGATCTCCTGCAAACCGGCTCTGCCACATTCGGTGGGAAATGATGGCCATTGGCGCGGGCCGCGCCTGGTCTTCGCCAACGGCGAAAGCACGTCCACGAACGGGGAGTACTCCAAGTGTCTCGAAGAAATTCGGTGTTACGCTGGCAATGTCGATGCGCTGTGGCTCATCGGCAGCGAGCGTTGCTTCGCTGGAGGTGTACGCCGCCAGCGACTTGAATGTGCGCAAATTCGCGCGGTACTCGGCGTACTGCGGCTCCGAGAGTAGCCACTGGGGCGGCTCGTGCCCGAAGAACACCACACGATCCGGCTCCGGATACGGCAGTGGCCGCAGCAGGAGGGCGTTGACGACGCTGAAGATGGCGGCATTGGCGCCGACGCCTAACGCGATCGTCAGGATGATGATGGACGCAAAGAGCGGCCGCCGGGCGATGCCCCGGAGGGCGAGCGTGACGTCGGGTTTCACGGCCTGCGCCTGTTCCTTCATGGCGGCGGACACGTGATCGAGGGAGATGCGTGTCATGGAGGTCGCGCCTTCGCGCAGACGGTCGGCGTGGAAGGCGCGCATTTCGGTCTCGAAACGCGCCCGGAATTCCCGCGGATAAAGCCGGAGGAGGAAGTCGATGAGCTTCATGCGCGGGCCGGCAAGAGGATGCCCTTCCGCTCCGCGTAGCGCACGAGGTCCCGCAACCGCTGGAGTTCTGCCGAAAGCGTGCGCCGTCCGGATGGTGTCAACCGATAGAAGATCCGGCGTTCGTCGGTTTCCGACCGGGGCGCCGCCACCTCGAGCAGGTAGCCGTTATCCTCGAGTCGCCGGATGTGGCGGTACAGGTTCCCCGCCTCGACCTCTACCTGGCCCTGCGTGGACTCGAGAATTTCCTGGCGAATGCCGTACCCGTGCCGGTCACCACCGGCCAGCACGGTCAGTACGAGCAGTTCGAGCGGCCTGAGAGGCGTCTGGACAGGGGACATGCCTTCCTCCGACTATTGTCGAATTGACTATAGTCATAGGACAGCGGTCCCGCCCCAGAGGGTTGCCTCAGCCGGCTTTACGGTGGCGACACGGGCAGTCGGCCCGCCGTCCACGGAATCCCTGCCGCCTCGGCCGCGGCTTCCACTGCCCTGACTTCCACATCGGCCAATTGCCTGATCTCAGTCAGGATGTTCGTGATCGCGTTCCGCACGATATCGAGTTGGGCCATCTGCGCCGGTGTCGGTGCTTCGAGGGTCGAGCCGCGTGACTGGGACAATGCGATTTGAATACGACCCAGTAGTCCGGTCGGTGAGCTCTCGTTCCGCCGCGCACGCGTGGGGTCGCCATTCAATCGCTCCTGCACGTCCAGCAGGTGCGTCTGCAGCGTCCGCACACGTCGAATGAGCGCGCTATCTGCTCGCGCCGACTCGTCGATCGCGCGTCGCAGGAAGCCCAGGCGCCCGGAGAGATCGTTCAGGTATGCCGAGGCGCCAAGCGCGGAACGCTCCAGTTCAGCACTGCGCAGTTCGGAGGCGAGGACAGTCGCGTTACGCGGATTACGGCGCGAGGGATCGGCGTCGACGACCGCAAATGTCACCGGGGCGCCTAACGGCGACAGCACCCCGTCGATTCGCGAGTACAGCCGCGCCGTGTATCGGCCGGGCAGCACGAACGGAGCGCTGGGAGCGCTGAAAAACGGGAAGTCCGGATCGATCTGGAACGGTGGGCCGTTGACCGGAATGGCGGGCTGGTACTGCAGGTCCCAGGTCACTCGATGCAGGCCGGATCCGGACGGCCCGGTAAACCGCCTGATGCGATTCCCCGCACTGTCGCTCACTTCCACCAGGACGACCGGATCTTCCTCGCGATCCTCTGCCTTCAGGTCTTCCCAGGACGGTGTGGTCGCATCGGCGCCCTTCTTCGCCGCTTCAGCATCCGCCTCGCGACGTTTCGCCTTTCGCGACTTGAGCTCATCCTTCAGGTAGTACGTCAGTGTCGCGCCAAACGGCGGATTATCGGTGAAATAATGGCCGGCACCCTGGAACGACGCGCCGGGAAGGCCTAACGGTGCCGATTGTGCGTACAGGAGAGCCGGTCGGGGAGCGAACAGGTGCGCGGCCGAGGCAACGACGTCCGCGGTCATGGTGCGCAGCGGCGTGTAATCATCCAGGACGTAGAACCCGCGACCGAAGGTGGCGACCACGACGTCGTTATGGCGTGGTTGAAGGGCGATGTCGCGTATTTGAGCCGTTGGGAGACCGCCTTTCATCGGCAGCCAGCGCGTGCCACCATCCAGTGTCACGAAGATGCCGAAGTCGGTCCCCACAAACAGCAGTTGGCGATTTCGTGGGTCCTCCGCGATCGCCCATGCCGAGCCACGCGCCGGCAGGTTGCCGGTGATGTTCGTCCAGGTGCGGCCGAGGTCCGTGCTCTTGAGGACGTACGGCTTGTAGTCGCCGGTCCAGTGGTTGTTGAACGTCGCGTACATCGTCCGCGCGTCGTGATGCGACGCGGCCACCTTGCTGACATAAGTGGTCTCCGGCACGCTCGCAATTCGATCGATGCTGCGCCAGTTGGCGCCGCCGTCTTCAGAGACTGAGACGCGACCGTCGTTCGTTCCCGCGATCAGCACACCTTCCTGCAGCGGCGATTCGGCAATCGTGGTGATGTTTCCATACAGCGTCGTCGACGCGTTGCGCGCGACCGCATCGACGCTCTGCACCCGATCCATCATCTTGAGTTTCGTGCGATCGATGTTGCGCGACAGGTCCGGCGAAATGATGCGCCAGGAATTCCCCCGGTCGTCGCTGCGCAGCAACCGCTCGGCAGCGAAATAGAGGCGCGACGGCGAATGAGGACTCACCATGAGCGGCGAGTCCCAGTTCCAGCGAAGGCCCGGACCATCCGCCGCATCCTCCGGCTGAATGCCCATGACATCGCCCGTCGCGAGGTTGAACCGCGACAGGACGCCGAACTGCGCCTGCGCGTACACGATGTTCGGATCGGAGGGATCGAACGCGCTGCCGAAGCCGTCCCCACCCTGCGTGATGATCCAGTCGGAGTTCCGGATGCCGTTGACCGTACGCGTGCGACTCGGTCCAACCATCGAGAAGTTGTCCTGCGTACCGCCAGCGACGCGGTAGAATGGCTGCAGGTCATCCACGGTGACGCGATAGAACTGCGTGACGGGAATGTTCGCCGCGAATCGCCACGTGCGCCCACGATCGTGCGTTTCGTAGACACCACCGTCGCTCCCGACGATGAGGTGCTCGGTGTCATCGGGATCGATCCAGACCGAGTGATTGTCGACGTGTTTCTTCTGCTCGCCAACACGACGGAAATTCCGACCTCCGTCTTCGGTGACCTGCAGGATGACGTCCACCGCGTACACGCGATCGACGTTGACGGGATCAGCGAAGATCTCGTTGTAATAGTTGCCGCCGGTCTGGTAGCCGCTCATGCGCTCCCAGCTCACGCCACCGTTCTGCGAGCGGAAGAACCCGCCCCGGCCCTGTGCCGCTTCTGCGATCGCGTACACGACGTCAGGATCGGCCGGCGAGATGGAGAGTCCGATACGTCCCAGGTCGCCCGCCGGAAAACCGGCCTGCGACTTCACCCAGGTCTTGCCGCCGTCTGTGGACCGGTGCACGCCGGATCCCGGACCGCCGGCAACGAAGCAGCAGGTGCGACGCTGGCGCTGCCACGTGGTCGCGACGAGGACATCGGGGTTGCGCGGATCCATCTGCACGTCATTCACGCCGGTCCAATCGTCTATGTGAAGCAGGCGGCTCCACGTGGAGCCGCCGTCCGTGGTTTTGTACAGGCCACGTTCACCACCCTTGCTCCACACCGGACCCTGGGATGCGACGTACACCACGTCGGAGTTGCGCGGGTCGATCAGGATGCGGCCGATATGCTCACTTTCCTTGAGTCCGACGTTCTTCCAGGACCGGCCGCCGTCGATCGACTTGTAGACGCCGTCGCCATACGCCACCACGCGCTGGGCATTATTTTCGCCGGAGCCAACCCAGATCACGTTAGGGTTCTTCGGATCGATGGTAATGGCGCCGGTGGAGAACGAGCCTTCGCCATCGAAGATCGGCGTGAACGAGAGACCCGCGTTCACCGATTTCCACACTCCGCCCGCGGCCGTTGCGACATACCAGATCTTCTTGTTGGTCGGGTCCACGGCGACGTCGGAAATTCGGCCGGATGTCAGCGCCGGTCCGATCGAGCGGAATCGAAGACTCCCCACCAGCGAGGCGATCTTCGTCGTGTCGGGTGCGGACGAAACGGCGGACGCCGGGGCTGCACCCTGCCTAACGGTCGACTGGGCGAACGCCGTGCTGGAGCCGAGGGCGACGCACACGAGAAATGGATGAATTCGCATGCGGACAATCTACGACCTCAGGCGCGTCCCAGAAGAACTCCGGTTGACGAACCGTTGCAGGCGACCCTCCATGCGTCTCTGAGGACGGGAAGGCGTATCGAACCTGACCTGTTGGTGGTCCGGTAGCAGGCAGTCCGTGATTACGATACAGCAGACCGCGGAACGGTACGTGAGGAGAGTCCCATGAAGGTCGGCATACTTGGCTCAGGATTGATGGGTGGAAAGCTCGGGACCATCTTTGCGCGCGCTGGGCACCAGGTGGCATTCAGCTATTTGTGCTTCTGGTTGCGCAACTCGCGTACGAGGGTGACCGGGGTCCCGCGCTGGCGTATCAGTGGCGATGGTTCAAGGAGCGGAAATGAGTGGTGTCAGTCCCTTTGAAGCACTTGGCGGCGCCGAAGGTGTCCGCGCGCTGGTCAATCGATTTTATGACCTGGTCGAATCCGCTCCCGAAGCGGCGGCGTTGCGTCGCATCCACGGACCAAGCCTGGAAAGCGCGCGAGAAAAGTTGACCCTGTACCTCACGGGGTGGACCGGAGGTCCCCCGGTGTATGTTGAGCGGTACGGTCACCCCATGCTCCGCGCCCGCCACCTGCCGTTTTCGATCGGCTCACGCGAGCGGGACGAATGGCTGTGGTGCATGGAGCGTGCCCTGAGCGAGCAGGACACGCCTGACGAGGCGCGCACGTTTCTCATGACCAAGCTGAGACCCTTGGCCGACCACATGCGGAATCGACCCGACGACGTCGTGAAGTAATGCACACCGCGTCACGCGAATGACCGACGCGATCGTCGTGGGCGCGGGACTTTCCGGCCTGGTTGCGGCTGTCGAAATCGCGAATGGCGGGAAGCATGTCACCGTGATCGACCAGGAGCCACCACAGTCGCTGGGTGGGCAGGCGCACTGGTCGCTGGGGGGACTCTTCCTCATCGATTCCCCGGAACAGCGACGACTCGGCATACACGATTCGATCGAACGTGCGCGTGAGGACTGGTTAGGCGCAGCGGGTTTCGACCGCGACGAGGACCGCTGGCCCCGCCAGTGGGCCGAAGCGTACCTGCAATTTGCTGCCGGCGAAAAGCGGGCGTGGCTGCACTCGATGGGTATGCGATGGTTCCCGATTATTGGGTGGGCAGAACGGGGGCGGAACACCCTGCCGCGTTTTCACGTCACGTGGGGGACAGGACCGGGTGTCCTGGCGCCCTTCATCGCGCGCGCGCGTCAGGCAGAACGGGAGGGGAGGCTCGAATTCCGCTTTCGGCATCGAGTGGATTCCCTGATTGTCGACGGCGGGGTGGTCGCCGGCGTTCGCGGGACCCAACTGGCGATGAGCATCGGTGCGCGCGGAGCGCGGAGCAGCCGCGAGCCGGCCGGCGAATTCGACATCCGTGCTCCGGCGGTCATCATGGCCACCGGTGGAATTGGCGGAAGCCATGAGCTGGTGCGGACACATTGGCCCGGGGCGATGGGCGTCGCTCCACACACCATGGTATGTGGCGTTCCGGACTCGACGGACGGGCGTGGGGTCGCGATCGTCGCGCGTGAAGGCGGGCGGGTCATCAATCAGGACCGCATGTGGCATTACACGGAGGGTGTGCGGAACTGGAACCCGGTCTGGCCTAACCACGGCATCCGCATCCTTCCAGGACCGTCATCGTTATGGATCGATGCCAATGGCAACCGGCTCCCTGCTCCGCTCTTCCCGGGATTCGATACGCTGGAGACGCTGCGCCACCTGCTGGTCAGCGGGAGCTCGTATTCCTGGTTCATCCTCAACCAGCACATCATCCGGAAGGAGTTCGCGCTCTCCGGTTCGGAGCAGAATCCGGACCTCACCGGCAAGAGCATCCGTCTCGTCCTGGGCCGGGCGATCGGGAAGCGCGCGATGGGACCTGTTGAAGCATTCAAGTCCCGCGGCGCGGACTTCGTGGTGCGTCCGACCCTGAGGGAGCTCGTCGAGGGCATGAATGACATCCCCGATTCGCGCCCGCTCGACCCGGCTGCCATCGAACGGCTCGTCCGGGCCTACGACGAACAGGTGCTCTCGCCTAACGCGACAGACCCGCAGGTGCTTGCGGTGCGCGCCGCCCGACGGGGGTATCTGGGAGACCGCCTGATTCGTGTCGCCCGGCCGCGCCCGATCCTCGACCCGGGTGCCGGTCCGTTGATCGCGGTCAAGCTGCATGTCCTCACCCGAAAGTCGCTCGGCGGCTGCGAGACGGACCTCGAGGGACGAGTCCTGGCCGCGAATGGGTCGCCGGTCCAGGGACTGTACGCCGTTGGCGAAGCCGCCGGCTTTGGCGGCGGTGGAGTGCATGGCTATCGGGCCCTCGAGGGCACCTTCCTCGGTGGCTGCCTTTTCACCGGCCGGATGGCCGGCCGCGCGGTATCAAGGGGTTAGGCGGTCACCCTTATGGTAGCGTTGTCCAGATCTGCCGGATGACGCGCCATTTCCCCGCCGGATCGGCTGCGTAGATGCGAACATCCGCGGACCGGCCTGACTGTTCGGTCGTCTTGCCATCCTTGGTATAGCGCCAGCGGAGCGACGACGAACCGCGCACGACGGCCATGGTCGACGAGCCGACAACGTCCAGGACCTGGTGGTCGAACGCCAGGATGCGCGTGGTCGATCCATCGGCAGGGAACCAGTATGACCGGATGGCGGCCGGACCGGTTACCGCCGGGACGTTGGGTGGCTGCAGCACCGCATCCGGAGCAAAGATGCCTAACACCGATGCCGTGTCATCGCGGAGCCAGCCACGCACGAATGCGGAATCGAGCGCGAGGATTTGCGCCCGCGATGCAACGGTCAGGGTGTCGGTCGAACCGCTCGGCTGCGTGCGCCGCACGTAGGTGAGGTCGTAGTTCGTACGCCACGTCTTCCCGCTATCGGTCGAGATCTCGGAGAACTGACGTACCGAGTCGGAGCCGATCTTGAAGAAGGTCAGTCGAACCGGAACGCGGCCGCGTTGACCATTCGGTACGGGGACATCACCGACGAACGCCATGTTGCCGTCCTTGAGATTGCCGCGATAGTCGTGTTGTCCGCCTGATGCATCGACCCATGTCTGCCGCCACATCCCGATCGAGCGATCGTAGATGTTGAAGCTCTGGCCGCGTGATCCTCCCGGCGCATTCCAGTGCTCCATAACGACGCAGCCGTTTTCTTCCAGCGTGACGGTGTTGCGGGCGGCAGGCCCGGAGGGTGGCTGGCCGGTTGGCCGGACGTCCCAGTCACCGATCCAGAAATCGAATTCGCGAAAACGAGGGTCGTGCATGCATGGCCGTGCCACGGCGTCTATCTGGTCGACCACTGCCGCCCACCGGGCGTGTCGCTTCAACGACGCGAGGTGCTTGTCTGCCTCCAGCGTGGAGGGCGTGGCCGCAAATCGCGCGCTCGCCGCGCGCTCCAACTCTGCGATCGCTTTGTCCTCCTGTCCCCGCTCAGCGTGTAGCTGCGCCAGCCGGTAGGCGGCCATCCCAGCAAACACGCCAAGCCGCTCCCCTTCACGCAGATTAGACTCGGCGGCGTCGAGCTGGCCGAGCTCGAGTTGTGCGACGCCGACACGAAACCGCGATAACGCATGATTCGGAAATGCCTTGGCCAGGGCCCAGTACGCCGACAACACACCTTTCCAGTCACCGGTCACGAACAGCTGGTTGGCTCGCTGCAACTGATCGGCCGGTGGGTTTGCCGGCGTGGTCTGGCTCATCGCCGACGACGCCACCACCGCCAGCAGGAAGAGAGGTCGAACACAAGATGACATGGACCACGCTCGAGACGGGTGAGACATCGAATGTCATGCGTGGAGTGTCTCGTGCGCTTCCACCGGCTTGCTCGTTTCGCGCCGGCAATCCGGAAATCGACACGCTGATGCTCGCGACCACCTGCACTGCCGTTGGCCACTTCCGGTGCCCGGTCGATCATCCTGCATTCACGGACTCCGGTCCGATTGCGGATCCGGTGTTCGTGTTCCCGCGCACATCGGTGTGGATTCAGCACGACGGAGCGCCGGCGTTTCACTGCGACCCGAACGTCGTCACGATCTACAATAGAGGTCAGCGGTACCGGAGGCGCCCGTCATCTCCAGACGGAGACCGGTCTGACTGGTTCGCGTTGTCGGACGACGTGGCTCGTGAAATCGCGTCAGCCGGCGAACCGTCGGCGACGGATGCCCTTCGCCCGTTCGCGAAGGCGCGCACCGCCAGCAATGCGTCGCTGTATCTGCGGCAGCGCATCCTGCACCAGCAGGCGCGCCGGGGTGAGATCACCGGACTCGAGCTCGACGAGCGGGTCTTCGAGATCGCGCTGGACGTGATCGCCCCGCATCGGCATCCGGCATCGCGCAGCCTCAGGCCGTCGGTGCTGCGGCGCCACTCGGGCCTGGTGGAAGCGACGCGTGCCGCGCTGGCCCGCGACGCCGGCAAAAACGTGTCGTTAGGCGACCTGGCGGCGGTCGCCGGCACTTCACCGTTTCACCTGTGCCGGGTGTTTCGCGCCCAGACCGGCACCACCCTCCGGTCGTACCGCAACGAGCTGCGCTGCCGGCTGGCGCTCGAGGACCTGGCGATGGGGATCAGCACGATCTCCGCCATTGCGCATCGTTTCGGGTTTGCGAGCCACGCTCACTTCGTGCGTGTCGCGCGCCGCGTGTTTGGTGATGCGCCGGGCGCGATCCGGTGCCGCCTGGCGGTGCCGTCCGACGCCACGCACATCTCAGCCGAGGACCGAAGGCAGTGAGGTAGGTGTCACGTGCTCCACCGGCTGCGGACCATTGTATCCGGGCAGCCTGACGGTGAACTCGGCTCCACACCCTTCGCCGTCGCTCGTGCATTCGACACTCCCGCCGTGCAACGTCACAAGATCCTTCACCAGTGACAGGCCGATCCCAAGGCCGTCCGGCGAGTTGTCGTGCGTTTCATGCAGGCGCGTGTAGAGGTCGAATACCTGCGACAGCATATCCGGTGAGATGCCGACGCCGGAATCCCGGATGCGGATAACAACGAAGGACTCAATTCTTGTCACGGCGACGCCAATGTCACCGCCCTGTGGCGTGTACTTGCAGGCGTTGTTGAGCAGGTTCACCACGACCTGTATGAGACGCGTGGCATCTCCTTCCACCGCCAGAGGGCGATCGCCGATGTCGAGTGAGACCCGATGGTTTCGCGCCAGGATTTGCGACATCGTCGCCTGCAACGCGTGTTCGACAACCTCACCGGCATCCACCACCTGCCGGGTGAGCCGCAAGCGCCCCTGCGCCAGCCGGGTCAGGTCGGTCAGGTCGTCGAGAATCCTCGTTAGGTGACGGGATTGCCGCTCGATGATGCGCAGGCTATCGGCGATCTGGGGAGTCGGCTCCGGCAGCGCGATCGAGAGTGCTTTCGCCGCGTTGACGATCGGCGACAGCGGATTGCGCAGCTCGTGCACCACGATGGCCAGGAAATTGTCCTTTCGGCGTTGTGCCTCACGAATCGTTTCCATGCCCTCGCGCTCTATGGCGCGAACCTCGTGATCCCGATTCGCCACGTACGCGGCGATACTTGCCGCAATGGCGTCGTTGATGAACACGCCAACAGCCATGGCCTCGCGGTAAAGGAGAGGCCGGCCCAGCTTGCGATCGAGATGTTCGAGTACGACGGACTGCAGGATCTGGTAGTCGCGAACGAGTTCGCTCAACGACCAACCGGTATCCCACCGCTGTTCGCCGTGCTCGATCGCCTTGTCTCGAAGTTCACGTGGCTCTTGCGAGCCGGATTGCCGGAGCTCGCGGCCCATCGCCTTCAAAGCGTTGCCTAGCTGGTTACGTAGCACTTCGTGGTGCCGACGCGCCGCCGTGGGCTGTTCAGCCCGCGCCCGGTCGCACCACACCTCTACCAGTTCAGGCGCGTCGCGAAAAATGATCGCCCCGATCTCAGTGTGGGGCTCGGCACGAATTTGCTCAGTGACTGTGGCCATGTGTCCAAACTTGGGGCTAAGAACGGCCAATTCTGTGCTTTACAGCTCAGCCATTCTCGAACCACATAGTAACGGCCTGTTCAACGCCGAGCCACCGAATGCTCGTGAATGGATGAGTATGCCGTCGCCCTTATCGCAAAAGTCGACGCATCAAGGGACCGGTCAGGCGGTCATCAGGAGAACCCGCATGTAGGCGGCGCAGCCCATTCGTCCGCTGAGTGCGCGTGAAATGTGCCATCATGCGCTTCCGATCCTGGATCATCGTGGCACCTGGCCAATTGATGGAGCGCGTTTGCCGAAGAGGAATATGAGCGCGAGCCCCGCCACGAACCCACCGATATGTGCCATGTAAGCCACGCCTCCACCTGAACCACCTACGACGCTGATCTGCGCAAATACCTGCAGCAGTATCCAGAGTCCCAGCACCATGAACGCCGGCATGTTCACGATCTGCCTGGCCATCAGAACCTTAACCGCCCGCCTTGGAAACAACACGAGATACGCGCCGAGTACACCTGCGATCGCACCGGATGCACCGAGGCTGGGTATGACGGAGTTGGGGCCGAATAGGATGTGTGCAACGCTGGCTGCGACACCGCAGATGAGGTAAAAGGCGAGGAACTTCGCACTGCCGATCCGGTCCTCGATGTTGTCGCCGAAGATCCAGAGATAGAGCATGTTGCCGAGGATGTGCGCCCACGACGCGTGCATGAACATCGACGACAGCAGTGTCAGATAGATCGGTGTTGGACCCGGGTACAGCTCGATCGGAACGCTCTGACCGCCGACCTGAATGTTCTGCGTGCCCACCAGGTCTCTGCCTTCCGTGATCTCGAGAGGCACAGTGCTGTAGCCGTTGATGAACGGCTCACCGATGCTGAGCTCGATGAGCCACACCAGCACATTGACGGCGATGAGCGCGTAGGTAACGACCGGAGTGGTGTGCCGATCGGTGTCGTCGTCGCGAAGCGGGAGCACCATGACGTGGTTCCTCTGAGGGTAGCGGAGCTGCAACACTGCAGCTGATAACCCGATTCGCGATTTGTGTTGGGCGAGCTCGGCTAGGGGCCCCGAGAAATCTCAACGCTCCTTGAGAGCTTCGGTCGGCTGAATCCGCAAACTCCGGCGCGTAGGGCCCACGGATGCCATGACGCCCACGAGCAACATCGCCGAGGAAACGACAACCAGTGTGATCAACTTGGCCGAAGTGATTGGCCCGTCGAGTCGCAGGATAAGAGGAGCAACCATTGCGCCTGCGCCGACGCCGATCGCCAGATGCCGTAACGCGCGCCCGAATATGCCGCGCACGACTCGTGATCGATCTGCGCCGAGCGCAATCCTGATTCCGATCTCGCGGCGGCGACGTTCGACGGTGAAAGACATGAGTGCATAGATCCCTGCCGCCGTGAGCAGGAGCACGCTCGCGGTCACGATGACAATGCCGAGTGCCGACATGCGCAGGAGCAGGTGTTCTTCACGCAACGCGACGTCGAACGGGCGGATGTCGTGGACTCGCACGCTCGGATCAACCGTTGCCGTGATCTGCCGTAACCGTTCGCCAAAACTCGACGGCGCGACACCATTCAACCGAATCGCCAGAAAGTCAGTGAGCTCTCCTTCGGCAATCGGATGATGGATTACGGCGCGTGGCGCGTCAAACTCGAGCGGCTCGGCGGGAAAATCGTTTACCACACCGACGATCTCGTACCACGGCATTGGAGTGGCGCTCCCTCCGTCCTCCATAGTGCCCGCATAACGAAGCCGTCGACCCAATGCGTTGGCGCCGCCGAACGCCTCGTTGGCGAAGCTGCGATTGACGATGACCGCCGTCGACGCCGCGACCACTTCTCCCGCGTAGTACTCGGGGGCCCCGTCGCCGTCGCCGTCGCGCCATTCGCCTCCAGTCTCAACACCGGCATCGCCCTGATTGAACGCTCGTCCCGATACCATCGGCACATTGAAGGCATCGAAATAACTAATGTCCACTCGTGTTGTGCCAACGACGAGCGACGACCCTCCCTCAACTTCCACTTTCGCGAGAGGTGGAGTTCCCGGAACGCTTTTCAGCCGAATGAGGTGCGAGACTTCCGGCTCGGACTCGAGACGTTGTTCGAGTTCAGCCTGGCGTACCCGGTATCGCGCGGTGAAGTCCCGGTTGTACGTCGAGGCGCCCGCCGCTGTGGGGGTGTCGCGATCCATCATGATCCGGAACAGCAGGAAGTCCTTCGACAGAAATCCTGGGTCGGCGGTGCCGTATTGGACGAAGAGCCGTGCGTTATGCACCGCAAACGGGATCACGGCGACCGCGAACGCCGCCTGAGCGATGATCAGCGCCGTCCAGGTCCGTCCGAGCTGCAGGCCGGTGGCGCCTGACGAGAGTCGCTGCAGGCTGGCGTTCACGTGTTTACCAGTTGCCTTCAACGCAGGAGTCACGCCTACGATCAAGGCCGCCAATGCCGCGAGCGTCATGGCGTAGATGACCGTCAGCGGTGACAACTCGATTGTCATCCAGAATGGCACCTTCATGTCCATACCAGCGATGATGTCATTGATCTGATCAATTGCGATCTTTGCGATATAAATCCCTACGGCCGCCGACACGGTCGACAGCACAAGTCCTTCGGCGAACAGGTGACCGACTATCCGTGAGCGGCTCGCGCCGATCGCGGTGCGGACCGCAATTTCGCTGTGACGCGCCGCGGTGCGTGCGTAAACCAGGGTCGCCACATTCGTGCACACGACGGCCACCAGCATAACGATGAGCAGTTGGAGCATCCGGATCATCCACGACTCATCACCGGGGCCGAAGGCGTCCTGGTACGGCATCACCCGCGCCTGCAGGTCTTTGTGCGTCCGCGGGAAGTCGAGCGCCATGCGTTGGCTGTAGGTACGCAGCTCGGCCTGCGCCGCCTCCAGCGAGGCACCGTCAACAAGCCGACCGAATACGTGAAGCGCCGGTCCCCGTCGTCGCTCATAGTCGGACGCATCGAGTCGCAGCGGAGTCCAGTATTGGTGATGAAGCGGGAACGCAAAGCCCCGCGGCATGACACCGACGATAGTGTGCGTCGTGCTGCCCAGTCGGACCTGACGGCCAATGATCGAGGAGTCGGAACCGAAACGGGCGCGCCAGACGTCATGGCCAATCACGAGAACCGGTGGCGCACCCTCTATTTCATCGGAGTTGAGCAAATGCCGGCCCAGCATCGCCGGCACGCGAGCAAGGCGGAAGCCGGAGGCACTCATTTCCGCGATCGTTACGGGCTCGGCTCGACCGTCGCTGGTAAAGAGGTTCCGCTGGATCGATTGCCGCGCTCCGATGTCGGTTATTGACTTGAGCTCCGTGCGCCACGCCTCGACGTCGTGGATGATTCGCTGCTCCTCGTCGTTCCCCTTCGTGTCGAAGTAATCGAGCCCGACGATGCGATCACCCTCGTCCAGCGGCAGTCCCGAAAGAATGGCCGCGGAGAACGCGAAGAACGTCGTGCTGAAGGCAATCGCAATGGCGATCCCGAGGCCACCAACAAATGTCAGGCCGGGATATTTCACGAGCATGCGCGCGCCGAGCTTGAGATCAAGCAGCGAGAAGCGAAGCTCCTCGAGAGCACCGAGTCCGCGAGCCCGCCGTGCGTCCTCCCGGTGATGGTCGGTCTTTCCGAACTCGAGCCGGGCCAAACGCGCCGCCTCGTCAGGCGCCACACCTCGGCGCACGAGATCTTCCGTTCTCATTTCGAGATGCAGGCGGAACTCCTCCTGCATTTCCGCATCAATGCTCTGCGAACGCGTGATTCCGTTCCAGAGAGACCGGATCCGCGTGCCCAGCCGTCTCAGCATCAGATCTCCTGCGGTGTTGCGGCGAGGGAACGCGCGACGGCCTGCGCGAATCGTTGCCAGCTCGCGGTCTCCTCACCCAGGCGCTTGCGTCCAGCGGCCGTGAGTCGGTAGAACTTCGCCTTGCGATTGTTCTCCGACGTCCCCCACTCGCTGTCGATCAAACCCTGGTGCTCGAGACGGTAGAGCGCGGGATAAAGCGCGCCCTGCTGGATCTGCAAAGCGCCCCCCGAGATCTGTTCGATGCGCAGCAGCACACCATACCCGTGGAGCCGCCCCAGCGAGACGGCCTTGAGGATGAGAATGTCCAGGGTACCGGGAAGCAATTCTGCGGATGCAGCCATCTCTTCTCCTAATGCACTTAGGAGAAGCGTATCCTCTCTCTCCTAAGCAGTCAAGGAGAGCGTGGCACCCTGGGGTCATCCCCCAGCGCTCAGGCGACACGGCGCGTGATTTCGGTCGGGATCTCCCCGGACTTCTCATCGCCCGCCAGCTCCCTGCCTTTTTCGAACCAGGAGATGCCGAATGTCCAGATCAGCAGCGTTTCGATGACCAGCACGGGCTTCAACGGGGCGAGCGAAAGTCGAATGCTACCCGGCGCGAACGCATGCGCCGCAACCAGCGACAGCAGGATGATCATCAGCCATCCGACGACGCGATAGAACGGACCGCGTTTCCGCGACTGGCTGAAGAGCAGGAGCGGAAACAAGGACAGGCAGACGAAGAGAATCGCTGCGGCCACGCCGTGCGCCGTGCCGATGATGGCGGGCTGGGAGGGCGATCCCTCGTCCGTGGTTGGTAGCAACGCGACCAGAACCGCGGACACACCGGCAATCTTGCCTAACCAGGCGTCCGCCGCCCCTGTCCTGATCGACTCGCGCTGCGAGCGTGGTGTACTGAGCTGCAGCGGTCGATAGCGGTAGAAAAACAGGAAGACACCCAGGACCCAGAGCGTTCCAACAAACCAGTCGCGCGCAGACGTGTGGTAGTACGCGCTGATCGAGTTGCGGATCGCCTGCTGCTGCACCAGTGAAGAGACGATCAGCAGGATCGGCAGCAGTACGCCAAGCACACCGATGGCGGTGCGATAGTGCGGATGAGTTTCGAGGACCGAACCTCTGGCCGCGCTCTTGATCTCCTGCAGCATGGCACCTCCACGAAACGGTGGACCGGGGACGCTTTGGAGTTATCGTATTGGTGAATGGCCCGATAGCCCGGAATACCGGGACGATGTCCAACCATTACCAGAACCGTCCGGTTTGACACGATCTCAACGCTCAACTCCGTTCGATTCGGTGTTCACACGCGATAACGGCTGAACGAATGACGCGTCCTATTCGTCTTGTCTGGCTGCCGATGGTCCTCGCCGTGCCCCTGGCATCGAGTAGTGCGCAGACCGTTCGAGGCGTCGCGAGGGAGCAAGCCTCGGGCACGCCACTGAGCGGAGTCCTGATGTCGCTGTTGCCTTATAACGACTCGGCAGGGGTTGTCGCGACCGCCCTTAGTACCGACCGCGGTACGTACGTCCTGCGCGCACCCCAACCCGGACGATACCGGCTGGGAGCGAAGCGGATCGGCGTTCGCCGGTTTGAGTCTGAGGTGTTCGAACTGGCCGCGTCACAGGACGTCGAGCGCAACGTCGAACTCGAAGCGTTGGCTTACAGCCTCCCCACCGTCACTGTCCAGGGCGACCCGTTATGCGTCCGTCGCGCCGACCAGGCCGGGCGCATCGCCTCGCTCTGGGAGGAAGCCCGCACTGCCCTCACCGCCACGCAGGTGTCGCTGCGCGACCGGCTCGTCAGGGCCCGGGTCGTCCGCTACGTCCATGAACTCGACGCCCAGAGCTTGCGCGTCGAAGCCGAGCGGATGCGCCGTCAGACCGATGGCGTGGTGGAACGCCCGTTTGTCAGCCAGTCGGGCGAGGCCCTGTCCCGTGGCGGGTACTGGCGCGTCCTACCTAACGACAGCATCACGTACTACGCGCCCGACGCCGACGTGTTGTTATCGGCGACCTTCGCGCGCGACCATTGTTTTGCAGTGGCCGAGGGACGCGGCGACCAGGCGGGATGGACCGGGATCTCATTCGAGCCGGTGGCAGGTCGTGAGGTCCCCGACGTGCGCGGTACGCTCTGGCTCGATGCGCGGACGTTTGAGCTCAGGCTTGTGGAGTTCCGGTATTCGCGGCTTCCGGTGGCAACGACGAACCGGCACATCGGTGGTGAAGTCCGCTTTGCGAAGCTTCCCACCGGGGCATGGATCGTGGAGCGATGGTTCATCCGGATGCCGCGATATGGAGACAAGCCAACGACGCGGAGCACCGGCGTGCCTGGACAACGGCCGATCGTGACTTACCCTCTTACGCGTCTCATCGAGGAGGGTGGTACCGTCACGGTCGATACGACCGCGCGACCACCCTCACGGTAATCGCCCGTATTTGCGCATCGCGGCCACCACACGATCGGCCGGCATGCCATACACACGAAAGTCATCGATACCGGTCATCGTGTCGGCGGCGAGGAGCGCGTTGGTGATCGCGGCCTCCGTTGCCTGAACCGTCGCGTAGAACAACGGCGACATCCGACTGTTCGGCATCATCTGCAGAGACTTTACCGGCGGGTCGTTGGCCCACGCCCCGGGATTCGCGGTCGAGAAGGCGACGAAGATGTCACCCGATCCATTCCCTCCGAACCCACCCTGCCGCCCGATGCCAAGTGACACGCGCGTCGCGAGCCGCTTCAGCTGGTGGGGCATGAGTGGCGCGTCGGTCGCGACAACGACGATGATCGAGCCCAGTTCAGGGTCGCCGCTCGAGCCACCGGTCGCGCCGCAGCGCCGTGCGTTAGGCGGCAGTGTCCCGGTCGAGGCGGTGCAGGTCAGCAGGTCACTGATCTCCTCACCAACCGGCACACCCGCGATCCGCAGGTCTCGCCGGCTTCCATAGTTGCATTGCACCAACACGCCCACGGTGTAGCCACCCTGGGCCTCAGTCAGGCGACGTGACGCCGTGCCGATGCCACCCTTGAAGCCGTGGCAGATCATGCCGGTCCCACCGCCGACCGAGCCTTCCTGCGGCAGCGCGGCGCTCGCGTTGTCGAGCGCCGCGAACACATGCTCCGGTTTCACGTGCATGCCGTTGATGTCGTTCAGCGACCCATCGTACGTCTCGGCGACGACCGGCAGCCACCACGGCTGCAACGCGTTTTTCTGCCTGTTTTCCCACTGGATGATGGCATCGCGCACGACGCCAACGCTGTGCGTATTCGTGATCGCGATTGGCCCCTCGAGCATGCCGCTCTCCTCGATCCACGTCGTGCCGGTCATTTCGCCGTTGCCGTTGAGCGTGAACCAGGCAGCGAACACGGGATCAGGATTTGATTTTCCACGCGGATGCACGACGGTCACGCCCGTGCGCACTGGGCCCTTGCCCACTACAAGCGGCCCACTTCCCGAAATCAGCGTCGTCGATCCAACCTCAACGCCAGCGACATCGGTGATGGCGTCGAGGCGCCCCGGCGTTCCACCGATGGGCAGGTTCAGCTCTCGTGCCCGCGGCCTTTGCGCCGGAAGTATGGCCGCAGTCGCTCCGATCAGGACGAGCGCGAAGACGAAGCGATTCACCATTAAGGATTCTCCGTCGTTCATATCGCGTTTCTCGTTGCCAAAAGTGGACCAACCTGACCCGGACGATTCTACCGCCATCGTACCAGAGATGGGAGGGCTGTACACCACGCCATTGCGGTGATCGAAGAGCGCGCCCAACGTCCATTGTCGCGATGCAACCGGAGTGTCATCCATGCCTTTCGTGCCGCAGAGCATTCGCTGGCCAGGCACACGCGCCGTTCTGCTCGTTCACGGCATCGGGAACGCCAGCGTTGGCCAGGCCGGCTCGTTCCCAATCGACGCGTTGAAGCGCGCGCTCGGCGATGACGAGCCTAACGTCGCTATCTACAGCATCAACTACGATTTCATCAACGACTGGGTCGCGGCCAAGATCAACTTTCAGGCCGGGATCACGGCCCTGAAGGCCGCGTTGGCCCTGAAGCTCGGCAACGCAACCGCCGATGCGGCCATCGCCGAGTCTGTGGGTGACGTGTTGTGGCCGGTGCTCAGCGCGGACCTGAGGCTCGCGGTGCGCGACGCGCTCATCGCACAGCTCGACCAGATGCAGCTCGACCGCGCCATCTCAGCGCTGGAAGCGGGAGACGACCCGCTCGACTACCAGGTCTCCATCGTCGCGCACAGCCTCGGGTGCTTTCACACGTATGAAGTACTCACGGCGATTGCCAAAGAGCCGGCGCACCAGCTCCGGCCTGCCAGTGATCTGGTCACGTTCGATTCGGTCATCCTCATGGCATCGCCGGTCCAGTTGATTCGCACCGTCGCCGGCGCCATCAACGCATTGGTGCCGGACCTCAACACGCTCGCGGCCCTGTCGAAACCACTCGCGATTCCTTCCGAGACACGAAGCGGAAAAGTCGTCGCGTGCACGAAAGACTTCATTTCCATCACAGGCACACACGATCCTGTGGGCGGTCACCTGCTGGGTCAGAAGCTGACCTGGGCGTACATGGACATCCAAGGCCAGGTCAGCATCGTGGTCCCGCAACACCTGTTGAACATCAACAGCAGGGACAGCACGGCGCTTGCATTAGCCAGTGCTGTTGCAGCGGGTGGAGCACAATTGAACGATCCGCACGCGTGGGGCGGATATATCGATAGTCAGGCGAAACAGATGCGTGGAGTGCTGTTCACATGACACGAACAACAACGGTGTACGCGGCGACGCTCATGACGCTGAGTCCACTCGCTCTGCACGCCCAGCGCAGCGAATCGGTGCCGGACGCCTCCCTGATGCGCCGGGCAGACTCGGTCACCGTGGGTGAATACTGCCGGCTGGCGCAGCGGATCGTGGGAGACACGCTTGTGCTCGCGGCGCTTGCGGCCGACAGTACCAGCGCCCGAACGAGTGCGGTCGTGATCTGCAATCCCCTGTTGTCCTCGTTTTCGCTCCTGGCACTCACCGGGCGTACACATGCGCCGCTCCGGGCCGTCGCGCGCGTGAACAACAACGTCGACCGTGCCACCCAGCAGGAGCTCTTCGCCGCAATGGAGGAGTTCCGCGCCGACAGCCGCCAGCCCGGCGTCCGGGAGGTCGTCAGTCCGTCGTTAGGTGCGGAGCACAGCGCATTTGTCAACGCTGCCGAAACAGCGCATGCCCTGGAGGTCATCACCGCTCGCGACAACGCGCTGAGGCGGCTGGCAAATTACGAACGAAAGCTCGGGCCCACCTCGGCAAAACTGAACCTGCCCGAAGTGCTGCTCAACTACTCGGCGCAGCGCTGGATACCCGGCTTCCGGCCCACCCCACTCGGCGGGCCCAGTCCCTGGGAGGTCATCGCCTCGTACACGCCCGGC
>DASRPK010000319.1:0-2961 GCA_035646395.1 Gemmatimonadaceae bacterium
CATCTCCATCCTCGTGGACAAGCTGCCGAGTAAGCGACGAGAGGTCGCCCGCAGGATCGGCCTGTTCCTCGCGATGTTCATGCGGATCGGCCTGCTGCTTCTGCTCAGCTGGATCATTGCGCTCACCACGCCGCTGTTCACAGTGCTCGGCAACGAGATCTCGGGTCGCGACCTGATCCTGATCGGTGGGGGATTGTTCCTGGTCTGGAAGAGCACGCGGGAGATCCACCAGCTGCTCGAGGGCCAGAAAGGCGCGGCCTCGTCAGCGGTACGCGGCACCTTCGGAGCCGTGATCCTCCAGATCATCCTGATCGATGTGGTCTTCTCGCTGGATTCCATCATCACGGCCGTCGGAATGGTCGATGAGATCAGGATCATGATCGCGGCCGTGATCGTGTCGGTCGCAATCATGCTGGGTTTCGCCGGAGTGATCGGCCGCTTCGTGTCGACGCACCCCACCATCAAGATGCTGGCGCTGGCGTTCCTGTTCGTGGTCGGCGTGGTGCTGATCGCGGATGGCCTCGATCACCACGTGCCCAAGGGCTATGTCTATTTCGCGATGTTGTTCTCGCTCAGCGTCGAGTTGCTCAACATATACCTGCGCCGGCGGACCGCCCACCCGGTGGAGCTGCACGAACGCTATGCACGCGCGTAGAGGCGCTCTTGAGTCGAATGCTAACTTTATCAAATGGTTACCATTGCCACCTCTTCAAGATTGTAACAACCGTCCAGGCCATCTCGTGCAGACGAACCGCTAGATGTCGACACGTGCACCGCAGATTCCGTTGAGCGGGAAATCGCCGGCTGAGCGGATGTTCCCCAGGCTTACACCCGCGCAGTTGGCGCGGGTCGTAGCGCATGGGCATCGGCGGTCCACGCAGCGCGGAGAAGTCCTGTTCGACGCAGGCGATCCGGCTGCATCTTTCTTCGTCGTCATCGCGGGCCAGGTCGAGATCGTTCGCCCATCGGCATCCAACGAAGGACTGGTCGCAGTGCATGGCCCTGGCCAGTTCACGGGCGAAGTGAACATGCTCACCGGGCGCCGTTCCCTGGTGCGAGCGCAGGTGAGCGAACCGGGCGAAGTGTGTGAGCTGGATCGCGAGCGCCTGCTTGCGATCGTACAGACCGACTCGGAGATCAGCGAAGTCCTGATGCGCGCCTTCATCCTTCGCAGGGTGGAGCTGATCGCACAGGGAATCGGCGATGCGATCCTCATCGGCTCGACGCACTGCTCCGGAACGCTTCGTGTCAAGGAGTTCCTGACGCGCAATGTTCATCCGTACACGTACATCGACCTTGACCGCGATGCCGATGTCCAGGCATTGCTCGATCGGTTCCAGGTCAGCGCCGCGGACGTGCCGGTCCTCGTGTGTCGTGGCGAGGTCGTGCTGCGCAATCCGACCAACCAGGAGATCGCGTCATGCCTCGGGCTAAATCCCACGCTCGACTCGTCGCGCGTGTACGACGTGGTCGTTGTCGGTGCAGGTCCTGCGGGCCTTGCGGCCGCCGTGTATGCCGCCTCGGAGGGTCTGGATGTCGTGATGCTCGAGGAAGATTCGCCGGGGGGCCAGGCCGGATCGAGCTCCAAGATAGAGAACTACCTCGGCTTTCCGACGGGAATATCGGGACAGGCTCTGGCGGGCCGTGCTTTTGCGCAGGCGCAGAAGTTCGGCGCACAGGTACTGATCGCAAAAGGCGCAACGGCACTGGGGTGCGATTGCCGCCCCTACTCGGTACAGATCGGCAATGACTCGCCGCTGCGAGGCCGATGCGTGGTCATCGCGAGCGGCGCGGAGTATCGCAAGCCGGAGCTGGAGAACCTCTCGCGCTTCGAAGGCGTAGGTGTTTACTACGCCGCGACCTTCATGGAGGCGCAACTGTGCGCGGACGAAGAGGTGATCGTAATCGGCGGCGGAAATTCAGCGGGTCAGGCCGCGGTTTTTCTGGCGCAGACGGCCAGGCGCGTGCACATCCTCGTTCGATCGCGTGGCCTGGCAGACACTATGTCGCGGTACCTGGTCCGACGGATCGAAGAGCACCCCGCGATCGGGCTGCATTCGCACACGGAGCTCATTGAACTGGCCGGTGAAACGCACCTGGAGCGGGTGCGCTGGCGCAACAGTCGAACCGGAGCGATCGAGGCCAACGAGGTTCGCCATGTTTTCATCCTGGCCGGCGCGGTTGCCGGGACTCAATGGCTGAAGGGTTGTCTGGTCGTGGATGACAAGGATTTCGTGAAGACGGGAGCCGACTTGTCGCAAGAAGAGCTGGCAGGCGCGAACTGGCCTCTCGCGCGGGCGCCGTACCTGCTGGAAACGAGCCTGCCGGGTGTATTCGCAGTGGGGGACGTACGAGCCGGCAACGTCAAGCGTGTAGCATCGGCGGTCGGAGAGGGCTCGATCGCCGTTTCCTTCGTGCACCGCGTGTTAGGCGAATAGTTCACGGGAGGGCCGCCATGTCCGATCCGATCTGCGGTCATCTTTCCGTCATTGAAACCGTCAAGGATCCCACGCAGCGTGTGTGCGAGGCGTGCGTGAAGACCGGGGACCGTTGGGTGCACCTGCGTACCTGCCAGGAATGCGGCACCACCCTGTGTTGCGACAGCTCGCCCAATCAGCACGCGAGCAAGCACGCGTACGCCAGCAAGCATCCCGTGATCGCCTCGGCCGAGATCGGTGAGCGCTGGCTGTACTGCTACACGGACGAACAGGTGGTGGAGTACTGAGCGCCTGCCGGACTCATCGACGCATCTCGTCCTGCAGTGCCTCTGGGTTCCAGCCGTGACGCTCCGTCTGCATTGACGCGCACCACGTATGGAGCGCGTCGTACACGACGAGCGCCGCTTCGAGAAGCTGCTGATCGTCACGGATGTTCGCGTTCAGCCCGAGCGTGATGGCGAGCAGTCCCGGCGCCTCGCGCGATCGTTCGAGGGTATCCGTATCGGCGGCGCGCACGATTTCC
>DASRPK010000320.1:0-3098 GCA_035646395.1 Gemmatimonadaceae bacterium
GGAAGGCACGAATCTCGGCCTGGACGTCGTTCTGTCACGACGCTTTGAGGATGGCTGGTTCGGGAATGTCGTCTACGCCTATAACGATGCGCGCATCGATGATAACGACGGCTTCGGGGAATATGACGCCGATTTCAACCGCGAGCACTTCTTCTCCATCGGCGGCAGCTGGGAGATCACCGAACGCTGGAAATTAGGTGCGCGCTGGAAATGGGCGACCGGGCGACCCACGGACGACTTCATAATCAATAGTGACGTGCTGGGAGCAGGACAGCCGCTGCGCTACTCGAAGGAACTGACGCAGCAGAACGTGCTTCGGCTTGATGACGCTCACTCGCTCAATATCCGGGTCGACTACCGGCTTCCTCTCGGCCCGGTGGACCTTGTCGCGTTCCTGGACGTGATTAACGTCTATGGCGGCCCGGACGGGGGCTATAAGGAGTTCGACCCGCGGCGGGGCGTAATTGTCGAAGACGAAGGGGAAGCACTTCCCATCATCGGCCTCATCTTTGAACGCTCCTGGTGAGAAACCTGCGTGCAAGACTCGCGCCGACGTTCACCGTTGGTCCGTTTGGGCAACGGGGCGGTCGGTAGCGAAACTCGTGTCTTGGATTCGGAATCGGTTCGGTCGGCTGGGAAGGGCGCCAGCGCCGGCAGAAAAGCGCTATCGTGTCTTCGACTTACGCGCGCCGAGGGCAACTGTGCCTGCTACTGAAAATCCGCGTGTCGGTGGTTCGATTCCGCCCCTGGCCACCAAAGTTTTCAACAACCTATAGTCGTTCGAAGCGAACTTCCAATTTGGCCGCGGGAGTCTTGCGGGACCACTTACGGCTATCGGCAACTGGACTCCGTCCGAGCCTGCAATCGAAGGTACAACTCAGCAAGAACCAGAGCGTCGACACGATCTGCCTACTCCGGCTCGCTTGGACTGTTGAACAGTACCTGGAGGCGGATGCTGCCATGGCCGCGCTGCGGATAGCCGGCGGCACCCGGATCGCCCGGATCCAAGTTCGATGCCGTGTCGTCCGGCGGGAACAGTACGAGCGAGTTGAGGAATTCCAGGACGGCAGACTTCTGGGCCTCCGGAAGCGTCGCGAAGGCGTTTCGCGATGCAAGCGCCTCACCGCCATGACGCAGAATTACCTCTCGCAAGTTGATGCTGCGGCCGTCATGACCATAGGGCGGGCTGGAACCGACGCCCCATAGCGGCTCCGTCATGAACTCCGTGGTCAGCGTGCCATCGTAATTGCGCTCGTGGAATTTGGGTCCGAGGTCATGGCGCTTCATGTCGGCAAAGAAATTTCGGACCATGAACCGCCCGTGGAGGGGACGCTTGACAGTCGGGTGCCCCGAGCCGTCGTCATGCTCGCTGACGAGGAGCGACGCAGTAGCGTAAAGGCGATTGAAGATTCCGAGCGTGCTGTCATAGGCCGTTTCGACGTCGGCGACGCGTCGATCCCGCTCGATTGTGAGATTCTGGACGTGGCAGCCTGTGCAGCCGATGCGCGTCAACAATTCCCTGCCCGCTTTTGTTGTCGAGTTCTGCCGGTAGGTTCCCGGCTTGAAGTAGTTGAAGAGATAGAACTCCATGTGGTCGACGAGAGAGGTCGGGATTTCGTTTCGAACGCCGTCGCCGTCGGGGTCGTCGGCTTCTGTCTTTGCGATACCGGCCTTGACGACGTCTCGCGATCCGTTGAGCACCATGCCGGTCGGCGTCGTGATGCGTGCGCCAGCCGCTGCCCGGAGCAGCAGTGGATCGACTGCCTGGAGTCCCATTTCGTCATTAAGAGCTCCGACGACGAACTCCCGGATCGATGTTGTGCCGCCATGCGCGAAGAAGGGCCGCACGCGCAGGTCTCCATCGACGCCACGCACCCCCCCGGTACTTACCGACCCGTCCGGATTCGCGCGGAGCGACCCGTATGAGATGCCTTTGCTGACGAGCTTGCGCGTGACCGCACGTTTCTGGGCGGCGGCCTGCGCGATCGCTTGCGCACGGATGGCGCGCAGGTCCGAGGTGATCTCGTCGGCGAGCATCTCTTGCAGGCCGAGTCCGAACAGGTGGGGGGCGTCGCGGCTGTCGGGACGCGTGGCGACATCCCCGCCGAAGCCGGCTGAGCCGCGTGGCCGGCCATGACAACCGGCACAGCTGTCGATCAGGCCGGCGCCAATGGCTCCTACGGCGTGAATATCGCCAATGCCATCCTGCATTCGAGGCCCCAGGCCCTGCGCCAGGGTGAACTTGCGCTGGAAAAGCTGACGACCCCGCCGGATGGAGCGAGCCGGGTCGCGAGCGATGATGTAGGAGGAAGAACCGGGAGTTGCCCAGTCGCCGACGCCGTCGCCAACCTGCTCGGACAACGACTTGAAGATGCCCGCACGCTCAACATTCGGAGTCTGTGTCTGGTCGGTGAGCTGCGCTTGGGCCGAGTCGGCCGCGAGCAGGGCCAGTATCGCCGGCAGTGTCCGGCTAGCGTTCCTTCGCTTGGACATTGTTCACTCCTTGAAGCGCCGTCACGGCGCAAGCCAAAACCGACGAACGAGTGCGAGCCGAGGTCGAGCTTGGGCGCAGTGCGCCTGCTGTTCTGTCAACTACATGACACAATCGGCGAGATGGCTTGCGGTGGTGGAGGCGGCCGAACCTTGGCCGCTACTGCTTGCTCTTTGCGGGTCGCGCGTTGGCACGCGACGTCTCGCGACCGCGTGTTCGGCACCATCAACGGCAACGGCGTCAACGCGAAGGGCGAGCCGAAGTTCTACGTGAAATTCTGCATTGCGGAAGAGCAGGGGCGCTACGCAGGCGTCGGCCTGTACGCCCGCTGGCACCAATGAAAACGCCCAAGCCGGGCGCGCTCGCGAAGGGGGGCAGTACGATGCGGTCAGGCATCCCGACCACCTTTCACATGGAATGGCGGATGGCCCTTCACCACGCGAGGGCCGTCGAAGCGCACCTCGGTCACCGAAGTGGCGATGGAGACACTTGACCCGTCTCCGAAGGCGTCCGCCACGGCGGTTCCGATCCCCTGCCCGATCGTGCTGTCCAAAGTCTCGGCGAAGATGGCTTCGGAGAGTCCGAGCGTAAGAATGACGACGGCAAT
>DASRPK010000321.1:0-2038 GCA_035646395.1 Gemmatimonadaceae bacterium
CTGGCGAAGCACGGCGATGATCGCGGGCCTCGAACGCATCGACCACAGGCTCGCCGGATGGAGCTTCGGGCTCTGGGACTTCAACTGGTATCGCCGGCCGGAGCCGGCCTCGCTGGCAAAGCGCCTCGCTCGTCGTGCCTCCGCCGGAGACATCGTGGTGATGCACGATGGTCATCACGCGAATCCGCGCGCCGACCGGCAATACACCGTCGAAGCGACGAGAGATCTTGTTCCGGCGCTGCGTGCGCGTGGATTCGAGTTCGGCACACTGTGCGAGTCGGCCCGCGCCGTAGTGCCTTCGTAGTGTCCGCCTTCAGGCGGACCCATCTGTAGTGCCTTCGTAGTGTCCGCCTTCAGGCGGACCCGTCTGCCGTCACGAAATGTCTTCCAGGTAAACGGATTACGCCGCAAGTAACTCGGCCTTTTCACCGCCGCACAAAACTCACGCGAAAACGATCGGTTGAACGGGCCATCCGCTTGCCCATGGCGTCCGCGAAAGGAGTGTGCGGATGTCACGACATTCGTTATTCAGCAGGATCGCCATCGCGGCTGCGGTGGCTGGTGGGTTGTCCGGCGCACAGAACCCCGTACAGGCTCAGTCGGGCCCTTCGCTGGTGGATCAGAACCTTCAGGTACGCGTCGTCGCGAGCGGACTCATCCAGCCGACGACGCTGGCGTTCATCGGCGCCAGCGACCTGCTCGTCCTCGAGAAGGCCTCGGGACGGGTGATCCGGATCTCGCCGTCCTTACCGCCGCAGCCCGTTCTCGATCTCGCTGTCAATTCCGCTTCCGAACGCGGTCTCCTCGGCATCGCGCTGCATCCGAATTTCCCGGCCACGCCGCATGTCTTTCTGTACTGGACAGAAAGCACGACCCTGTCGGACAGCACTGTCTTGTCCGACACGCCGCTGCTCGGGAATCGTGTCGATCGCTACGTCTGGAACGGCTCCAGCCTTGTGTTCGCCGCGAATCTCATCAGGCTCCGAGCGATCCAGCAGGATGTGACAAACGGCGTGGAGCGCGGCAACCACGACGGCGGGGTGATTCGCGTCGGACCCGATGGAAAACTGTATGTGTTCGTCGGCGATCTCGGGCGTCGCGGCCATATGCAGAATCTCCGCTGCGGCCCTGCCACGATCTTCAATTGCCCACCGAACACGCCGACACCCGACGATCAGTTCCCGGATTTCGGTCCGGCACCGGACGATGAGCATCTGAGCGGCGTCGTGCTGCGGCTGAATCTCGACGGCACCGCACCTTCCGACAATCCCTTCTTTGCGGCTGGCGCGTCGATCCCGGGCGAGGTCGGCGCAAACATCCAGAAGGTGTTCTCGTACGGGCACCGCAACAGCTTCGGCATGGCGTTCGATCCAGAGGGCGGAGGACTGTGGCTGCAGGAAAACGGGGACGACAGTTTTTCCGAACTGAACCTCGTCACGCGCGGCATGAACGGCGGATGGGTGCAGATCATGGGCCCGGCGTCGCGCATCGCGCAGTTCAGGGAGATCGAAACGACCTTCGGCGCGCAGAACCTGCAGCAGCTGCGGTGGGCGCCGACGAACATCGCCACCCTCCCGGGCGAGGCGCTGTCGCGGCTCTTCACGCTTCCGAATTCCCATTACGAGGACCCGGCCTTCAGCTGGAAGTGGGAGGTCGCGCCGGGTGGAATCGGCTTCGTCCGCGGCCGGGCACTGGGCCCGCAGTACGACGGTGATCTGGTGGTCGGAGCGGGAACGCCGATCCTCGAGGGCGGCTATCTGTTTCGCTTCAACCTCACGGGCAACCGCCGCAAGGTGGGAGTGGACGATCCGCGGCTCGACGATCGCGTGGCCGACAATCTCGCCAAGCACGAGATCACGGAAAGCGAGAGCCTGTTGTTCGGCCGCAACTTCGGCGTGACGACCGACGTGCAGACCGGCCCCAACGGGAACCTGTTCGTGGTGTCGCTGACCAACGGCGCGATCTACGAGATCTCACGGCGCTGATCTTCGCAGTGTCCGCCTTCAGGCGGACCTCGGAGGGGACGGAGGGGACGGAG
>DASRPK010000322.1:0-24871 GCA_035646395.1 Gemmatimonadaceae bacterium
TGGTGACGGCTTTCGAACCGGCGAGCACGCGACGCAACACCGTCCGGGCGAGCCCGTTTCCCATTGCCAGCCGGACGTCGGTTCCGTGCATGGTCGTGATCAACGGAACTCCAGAAAGTCCCGAGACCCAGGAGCCCAGCAGGCCACCAGGAAACCACCAGTGCGCGTGAATGAGTGCGGGCTCGATGTCACGGCGAATCCGGGCACTGCTCGCAAACCCGGCGCCCAGGAAGCCGAGCAGGGCGAATTTCGCACTCATTGACCGGCGGACCTCCTCGGCCATCTGGCCGGTATAGGCCAGGCGCTGGTACTTCCGCGGGGCATAACGAAAGCGGTGCACGGGTATGCCATCGAGCACCTCCTCCGCGGGAAGATCATCAGCTGCCGGGGCGACGACGGTGACGTCGACCTCCTGCGCCTTCAACGCGATAGCGAGGTGCAACAGGAACGCGCCGGCCGCATCGCCGCTGGTGCGTGGATAGGAATGCGTGAGGAAGAGGACGCGCATGGTCCTCGCGCCTAACGGTCCTGCTCCAGCTCCGTCACCTGCCGTCGAAGTTCCCGCAATTGCGCCCGGACACCGGCAATGAGCTCCCCGAGCAAGCCCGCGACAAACAGGATGGTGCCGAGGATGAGTCCCGTCTGGATGGCCACCCACGCGGCGCGGACGCCCTGCCCTGTGGCGATGAGCGTCCCACCCATTACGGCGCTCAGGAGCACGAGCACGGCACCGGCAAGGCCAAAGAACAACAGTGGCTTCGGCGCAAACTTCAACTCGAACCAGACCGAGAGCATGTCGAGCACGCCGACCGGAATTCGCGAGACGCCGAACTTCGATTTTCCGGCGTGACGTGGATACAGCGGCACGGGAATCTCCCGCACTGAAAAGCCCTGCGCGGCAGCGAGCACGATCAGGTAGCGATGCCAATCCGGCCGCACCGGGATGTGCTCCATGACTTCACGCCGGTATGCCTTCACGCTGTTCAAGTCCTTGACCCGAATACCGAACAGGGCGCGGCTCAACCCATTGTAGACGCGGGAAACAAAGGCTTTCTCGTACTTCCCCTGCTTGAATCCCGTGACCATGTCGGCGTCGCCATCGATGATCGGCGCGACGAGTTTCGGAATGTCCTCGGGAAGAAACTGCAGGTCGGCGGGATAAAACACGAGCACACCGCCGCGCGAATGATGGAAGCCGGTGCGGAGCGCGTCGGCAATACCACGTCTTGTGCGGTGTTTGACGGCTCTCAGAAACGGATAGGACTGCCGAAGCTTTTCGAGAACATTCCAGGTGTCGTCGACCGATCCGTCGTCGATCACCACGACCTCGTAGCGAAGCGAACCCGAGCCAAGAGCGCTCGCGGCGAGTTCCATGAAGCGCGGGAGGTTCTCGGCTTCATCCTTCGCGGGAACCAGGACGGAGACGTCGATCTCGTGTCCGTGACGCCTGGTCTCGACGAATTCAACATCAACGGGAGTTGTTCGATGCGTCGCGCGATTCACGAGTGACTCGTGACTCGTGACTCGTGACTCACTTGGCGGATTGTCTCTGGCTTCTGACCTCTGGCCTCTGGCCTCGTAGTCAGAGCTCATACCCGCTTGCGCATTCGGGCAGATAATACGCCTAACTGGTCCCGATACTTCGCCACGGTTCGCCGCGCGATGTTTACACCCTGGTCGGAGAGGATCGACACGATTGCCTGGTCGGTGAGGGGGCTCTTGGGATCCTCGCCCTCCACCAGCTTCTGAATCTGGTCCTTGATGCCGCGCGCCGATACGTCTTCGCCACCGGTCGTGCTCAGGCCCGAAGAGAAGAAGAACTTGAGCGGAAGGACTCCTCGAGGCGTCTGGACGAACTTCTCGTTCGTCACGCGACTCACGGTGCTCTCGTGCATGCCGATGTGCTCCGCCACTTCGCGCAGCGTGAGCGGTTTCAGGTACTGGATGCCCTTCTCGAAGAAGTCGCGCTGCCGGTCCACGATGTAGTTGGTCACCTTCAGCATCGTCTGCCGGCGCTGCTCGATTGCCTGGATCATCCAGTTCGCGGAGTTCATCTTGCTCGAAATGAACTCCTTGTTCTCGCCGTCGAACTTGCGACGGTCGCGGGCGATCTCCTGGTACACCTTGCTCAGTCGCAGGCGCGGCAGGTTGTTGTCGTTGATGAATACGTGATACTTGCCGTCGATCTTGTCGATCACGAGATCGGCCACGATGTAGTTGTCGGACGACTCGCTATGCCGGAGTCCCGGCTTAGGATCGAGTTTCGCGACTTCATCGGCAGCCGCTTGCACTTCGGCGACACTCACGCCGAACCGTTTCGAGATCTCACTCCACCGATGGTTGATCAGTTCATCAAATGCCTCATTGACCAACCGGCCTTCGAGCGTGGCTTCACGACCCCCGTCGCGAATCTGAATGAGAAGACACTCGCGCAGATTTCGCGCGCCGACGCCGGGCGGGTCGAGTAGCTGGATGGTCTTCAGCATCGCTTCGGCTTCTTCCATCGTGTACAACGGGACTGCGTCTCGCCCGACTTCTTCGGCCGCCCTGATCACGACGTCGTTGATGCCGTTCAGCAATTCCTCGAGCGAACAGGCGAGCCAGCCGTTTTCATCGATGTTGCCGATGAACTCTTCGGCGAGAAGGAGCTGACGCGGATTCAGATCCAGCAGTGCGACCTGGTCGCGCAGATGATCATCGAGACCGCGACGTTCGACCGAGACCGGTTCGTAGTACTCCTTTTCCTCGTGCTCCTCGCGGTGCCCGGGCGTATCGAATCCATCGAGGAGGATCTCCTCCCAATCGACCTCGTTCTCCTTGGCGGGTTCCGTCTCCGGCGCCGGCGCTTCGGCCAGGTCAGTGGCCGCGTTTTCGCCTTCGGCTTCGCTCTCCTGATCCGCTTCCTGATCATCATCCTCGGGCTCAATCAGCTCGAGGAAAGGATTGATCAGCAATTCCTGCTTCAGGTGCTGCTGGAGATCGAGCAACGGCATGTAGAGCAGATCCATCGCCTGGTACAGGCGTGGATTGATCTTGAGCTCCTGCCGGAGAGATGTGCTTTGACTGAGCCCTGTCTTCACCGCCCGTTTCCTTCAGCGGCGAACCTCGCGCGCAGGCGTGCGGTGAGCGTTGGGCCGAGATAGATGCGCGAGACTTCGTCGTCGAAGACCAGTTCGCGCACCGTACCGGACACCTTTACCTGTCCGTCGAACATGATGTAGGCGCGATCGACGATATCGAGCGTCTGCTCGACGTTGTGATCGCTGATCAAGACGCCAATGCCTTTCGTCCGCAGCCCGGCGACAATCGTCTGGATGTCGTGGACTGCGATCGGATCGACCCCGGCGAACGGCTCATCCAGCATCATGAACTTCGGTTGGGTGACGAGGGCGCGGGTGATCTCGAGGCGGCGTCTTTCACCGCCCGAAAGGGAGTAGGCTTTGTTGCCGCGCAGGTGCTTGATGTTCAATTCGTCCAACAGTTTATCCAACCTTGAGCGACGCTCGGCCTTGGTGATTGGCAACGTCTCGAGGATGGCCAGGACGTTTTCCTCCACGGTCAACTTGCGGAAGACCGAGGGCTCCTGCGAGAGGTAGCCGATTCCGCGCCGGGCGCGCTTGTACATCGGCATCCTGGTGATGTCCGTTCCGTCGAGTCGGATGCGACCTTCGAGCGGCTCGATCAACCCCACAATCATGTAGAACGTGGTGGTCTTGCCGGCTCCGTTCGGGCCGAGCAACCCGACTATTTCTCCCTGCTGGAGATGTACGTCGACGCTGTCGACCACGCGGCGGCGGCGGTAGGCCTTGCTGAGCCCCTCAGCGTGCAGGACGCTGCCGTCGCCCGGGGAGACGGCCGGTCGCGTGGGTTGCGGCGCCACCGCGGCCACTTCGCCCGTGACCTTCAGGTGTTCGGCGACCTCGCCTCGCATGTCCGCGATGCTGGCCCATACGTCCGGCTTGACCTTCAGTCCCGGCTCGCTGGTCAGCGACGTGACAGGATATTCGATGATGTCGTGGCTCGTTAGGCGTGGCAGGACGGAGTTGTCAAGGAACGCCCGGACCTCGTCGAGGCTGAGCCGACCCGCCTCGCGCGTGGCGTCCTCGCCGCGGGCGCGCAGCGAGTCGAGGAAGTCGTCCCGGAAGCGGATGGCCACGCGGTTCACCGGGGCGAACCCGGCATCGTCCGCTTCGCTCAGGATTGCGTGCAGCGCAAACGCCGCCGACCGATCGCCGCCCGCGAGTTTGTTCACCAGCTCCCGCATGTCGCCGCTTTGCGGATCGATCACGGGCGCCGTCCGGGCATTGCCTGACGACCTGGAGGTCGGCGGACCGTGCTCCCTGGCGGTCTGGTTCCGGGAGGAGGTCGGCGCGCGGCGCTATCCGCCGGCAGCGGGGTGAGGTAAACGCCGGACGCCTGGTCCGTCACTGTCACCGTCTCGACTTCCTGTTCGTTGAACGTCAACCGGATGATGCGGCCGGTGACGTAATTGAGTCCCGGTTTGTTGCCGCTGGCACTGTCACCCTGCACCTGATAAAACGCACTGGCTTCCAACGAGGCGAACAGCTCACGGATGCGTGGTTGCGACGTATCCGCCGGTGCGAGTGAATCGAACAAGGCGATGAGGGTGTCACCACGAATCCAGTCACGTTCCTGACTCTTGATCTTGACCGTATCCGGGTCTGACTCGGCGAATGCCTTTCCGACTGCGCGCAGCTCCCTGATCTTCTGGTCAGGCATGAGGATGTCCAGCGAGTCGGCGATGATATCGCGATTGCTGGTGGTCGCTCGTGCGCCCGATGGACCAAACGCAAACGCCCTGTTGAGCTTCTGGCCGGCCATGCGAAGATCGATGGTATCCGAGACGACGTTGAAATCCTTGCTGGTCGCGTTGGCCGAGTCGAGGGCGACGACGCGATCCAGCTGTTTGGCTTCTCCGAACATGTCGATGACGCGCCCCTTGAGCGTGAAGGGCTGATCACCTTTCGATTCGACGACCGGCCCCTTCATCAAGCGGGAGTATCGCCGCGCCCCATCGAACAACGCGGAATCGCCCGTTGCCAGGACGTCGGTCCGTTCGATGCGGACGGCGCCGCTGGCGATGAATGTGGAATCGCCCTCACCGATGATCGTGTTGCCTAACACGAAAACCGGAGGCTTGTCCACTCCAAGTGAGTCCTTTTCGATGTAGGTGAGTCGTGGACGCTGCGTGGCGACCACCCGTTGCTTCTCGCGGATCCCACGCACGGCGCGGAAATACTCCAGGTGCGGACCGTCGAGCGTGGCCGCGTCTTTGGTCATCACCGCGTGGACGCTGTCTTGGAAGACCAACCGTTCCTCGGCCTTGAAGTAGGTCGCGCGCCTGGAGCTGATGGTGTACTTCTCCTCCCGGTAGTTCACGTTTCCGATGAGGATGTGGAGGTCGGTCGATTCGTAACTCTCGGCGCTATCGGCGGTGATGTGAATGTTCTGTCCGCGACAGTTGCCGACGATGCCACCACTGGCGTAGACGAACGCCTTGCCGCTGGCGTCGACAAAGCGGCCGCCGCGTGTTGCGCCACCCGCCCCCGTATTAGTCAGATCCAGGACGCATCGTCGTTCAGGAGCTGTCGCAGCTACCGTCTTTGGAGGAACTACCGGAACCGAATCCGCTAGAGTCGCAGGCGGAGTTTGCAACGCAGTTTTGATAGAGTCTTCACGCGCCTTCACCGTGGAATCGGTCAACGCACGCTCGGACGCGGTATCCACCGGTACTTCAGCTGGCACTGGTGCCGGAGTTGCACGAGGCCGCGGGCCACCTGACCGGCACGCACCCGCCATAACGAGTGACGCCACGAGGAGCGTGATTAAAAACCGAGGATTCATTTCCGTGGAATCCTCACCTCAGCACCGGTGACCTGTAATCCCGCCAGCACACGCATATTCGTCATGTCGGGATTCGAGACAAACCCAACGCCCTTCGTGATCCGCTCTCCTTCAGTCAACGTGAATGCGCTGTCGCTGGATATTTCGTTGCGGGAGGGGTCGTATCGCAGATGCGGCGAGTTGAGCTGCTTTCCTTCCTTCGAAACCACGATGACGTTCCCGCGCGCCTCCATCGTGCCGAGGCGGCTGTTATGCCCGCCCTGCAGCGCGGTCAGGATCGCTTCCTGTTCACCGGCGACGCTGAAGAACCGCGCGGTCACCTTTCGCAATTCTTCGCGAGTGTTGTCGTCATACGTGAGAAGCGTATCCGATTGCACCACGGCGCGGCGAACGCCTTCATCGGTCAGCGTCAGCTCGATGTTGAAGAGGATCTGTTCGGCTGAATCCGGAATGAGGGTGAAATGCGTGACGGGAGGCGCCTGCGTGTCACTGCACGCTGAGGCCACGCTCACCGCGACTGTGCATAGCGCAACGCGAAAGGCTGTGTTCATGCCACCCCGGCCCGCATGAGGTCATGAAGGTGGACAACGCCTACGATCTGTGTTGAGTTGTCGACGACTGGCATGGCCATGATGCCGACCTGTTCCATGCGGTACACTGCCGCGCTCGCAAGTTCCTCTGCGTCAGCGACTTTGGGAGACCTGGTCATTACCGATTCGATTGTCATTCCAAAAATGTCGTGCGTGCGTTCCAGCAAACGTGTGAGATCACCTGCGGTGAATACGCCGGCAACCTGTTTGTCAGGTGTCGTCGCGATAACGATTCCTCTCCGTTCCGCGAGCCACACCACTGCCTCTTTCAGCGTTGCAGACGGAGCAAGCAGGGGAAGACGGTCGCGTTCCATCACATCGCGCACGCGCGTGATGAGTTTGCGGCCGAGTGCGCCCCCTGGATGAAAGCGGGCAAAATCCTCGCGACGAAATCCCTTTCGTTCGAGGACGGCCACGGCAAGCGCATCGCCCAAGGCCAGTGCGGCAGTCGTGCTGGTGGTCGGTGCCAGGTCATGAGGACATGCCTCCTCCTTCACCCAGGCATCGAGCACCGCGTCACATTCGCGCCCGAGCGTCGAGTCCGCGGCTCCAGTGAGGGCAATGGTCCGAGTCCCAAATCGCTGGAGGTGCTCGAGTAACGTCAGCAGCTCGGCCGATTCACCGCTCTTCGAAAGCAGCAGCGCCACATCGTTTGCTCCGACGAGTCCCAGATCGCCGTGCAGTCCTTCGACAGGATGCAGGAACGATGCAGGAGTTCCTGTGGACGTCAGTGTCGCCGCGATCTTTCGGGCGACGTGACCCGACTTACCAATTCCGGAAACGATGACGCGACCTGTCGACGCAGCGATAAGGTCGACCGCTGCGACAAACCCGTCGCCGATGCGGCGCTCGACTTCGGCCAGCGCCTCCGCTTCCATGCGCACAACGCGGCGGCCAGCCGCTTTTGCGTCAGTCGTCGTGGAGGTCGTCATACTGCGTCCTCGGAGCGGGACTTCACGTAGGCTTCGACCAAACCATCCCATTCGCCCCTGGCACGGAGCAGGAGCTCGGCGAACTCCCGCACTGCGCCGTGACCACCGTTTCTCGTCAGGCGCACGCCGAGGTGAGCAACGTCCTCGGTGCAATTCCCTACGACCACCGGGAGACCTACCACACGCAGGACCGCGATGTCAGGCAGGTCGTCGCCGACAAATGCCACATCCTGTTCGTCGATGCCCTTTGCGGCCAGAAGTTTTCGCAGCGCGGGCAACTTTCGCGCGTGGATATCCTGTACCACGTCGGTGATCGCCAATTCCCTGGCGCGCAGTGCCACTGCATCAGAGACTCGACCGGTGATGATAGCCACGTCGATGCCGGCGAGCTGCAGCATCTTGATTCCGAGGCCGTCGAGAATGTCGAAGCGCTTGAATTCCATTCGCGCACCGTCGACGTCACCGAGGTAAACGCCGCCATCCGTGAGTACACCGTCGACGTCCAGCCCGACGAGACGGATACGTTTTGCGATAGCGGTGGTTATTCGAGGTGCGTCGCCGTGTGATGTGCTCGTTCCTTTCGATTCCAGTGCGGTCATTGGCGGCATGCCTCGCGAACGGCAACGGCCCGCCTGACGAGAGCCTCCAGATCAAACAACGGCAGCATGTTCGGACCATCGCTCGGCGCGTGATCCGGGTCTGGATGTGTCTCGAGAAAGATCGCGTCGGCGCCGGCGGCAACTGCGGCGAGCGTCAACGCCGGGATGAACTCGCGCGCGCCACCACTCGCGCCGCCCTCGCCGAGCCCGGGGCGCTGCACGGAATGCGTCCCGTCGAATACGACAGGACAACCCGTCGCACCTTTCATTCGCGAGATGGCGCGCATGTCGACGGCGAGGTCGCCGTAGCCGAAGAAGCTACCGCGTTCCGTAACCGCGACCAGTGAATCGCGGGATTGCTCTGGCTTCTGGCCTCTGGCCTCTGGCCTCAGGTTTGAGGCCTCTGGCCTGGCACGTTGAACCTTGTCGACGGCGCCGCGCATTGCTTCTGGGGCCATCCACTGCCCTTTCTTGACGTTTACGGCTTTCCCGGTAGCACCGGCTGCTTCCAGCAGGTCGGTCTGACGGCAGAGGAACGCGGGGATCTGAAGCACGTCGACAACCTCTGCCACCGGCGCGCATTGCTCAGGCAAATGCACGTCGGTCAGCAGCCGCAGTCCTGTCGCTGACCTAACGCGAGCGAGCCTCTCCAGGCCCTCATCCATCCCCGGCCCACGCTGCGCCGAGGCGTTCGACCGGTTCGCCTTGTCGAAGCTGGCCTTGTAGAACACGCCACCAGGAACGCGATCGGCAAGGCGTGCGAGAGCCTCACCAACTCTCAGGTTGAGGTTGTCGTCTTCCAGCACACACGGTCCGGCGATGAGAAACAGCTCGTCGCGCGGGAAGCCGACGACCATGTCAGTCAGCGGCTTCGACCAGCGACCGTCCGGCAGCAGCAGCCGTCGTCGCGCGGCGCTTGGCCCCTGTTGCGGCTGCGATGAAGCCCGCAAACAGCGGATGCGGGCGCGTCGGCCGCGAACGCAACTCGGGATGGAACTGCACCCCGATGAACCAGGGATGATTCTCGAGCTCCACGATCTCGACCAGCGAGCCGTCGGGCGAGAGGCCACTCAACTTGAGCCCATTCGCCACGAACTGATCGCGATAGCTGTTCGAGACTTCATAACGATGGCGGTGGCGCTCGCTGACCTCGGGAACTCCATACACTTCAGCAGCGTGCGAACCGCGTTGCAGCCGGCACGGATATGCGCCGAGGCGCATGGTGCCGCCCATGTCGGTCACGTGCTTCTGCTCCTCCATCAGATCGATGACCGGATTAGTACACTCCGGCGCGAACTCGCTGGAGTGCGAATCCGGAAGCTGCAGCACATTGCGCGCGAACTCGATGATGGCGACCTGCATGCCGAGGCAGATTCCGAAAAACGGCAGTCCCGTCTCGCGTGCGGCACGGATGGCTTCCACCATCCCGTCTACGCCGCGAACGCCGAAGCCACCCGGCACGAGCAGCGCGTGGTATCCGGCCAGTACCTCGCGCGAGCGCTTCGAGTCGGTGAACAGGTCACTGGAGAGCCAGGATACGTCCACGCCAACGTCGTTGGCGATGCCGCCATGAACGAGCGCTTCACTGACGCTCTTGTAGGCATCGACCAGCTCGGTGTACTTGCCGACGACGGCGACTCGCACGCGGTCGCGGGGGCTGCTCACGCGAGAGACCATGGCGCGCCAGTCAGTCAGGTCGGGTTCGTTGCCCTCCAGGCCCAACCGCTTCATGACGCGTTCATCGAGTCCCTGATCGGAGAACGAGATCGGTATCTGGTAAATCGTCGGCACATCCCGACTCTCGATGACGTTCCCGAACTCGACGTTGCAGAAGAGTGCAATCTTTCGCTTCACGTCTTCCGACAAGGCGCGCTCGGTGCGACAGATCAGGAAGTCGGGCTGGATACCGATCTCCATCAGCTCGCGAACAGAATGCTGGGTGGGCTTCGTTTTCACTTCACCAGCCGCCGCGATATAGGGAACGAGCGTCAGGTGGATGAAGATGGCGTTCTGCCGTCCGACCTCGTGCCGGAACTGACGAATGGCTTCGAGGAACGGAAGGGACTCGATGTCGCCAACGGTGCCGCCGATCTCGACGATCACCACGTCGTTCCCGGGCGCGACGCGTTTCATGTGTGACTTGATCTCATCCGTCACATGAGGGATGACCTGTACCGTGCTCCCGAGGTACTCACCACGCCGTTCCTTGTGGATGACATTCTGGTAGATCCTTCCCGTCGTCACGTTGTTCGACTGCGACAACGAGCGATCGATGAATCGCTCGTAGTGGCCGAGGTCGAGGTCCGTTTCGGCGCCGTCTTCGGTGACATAGACCTCACCGTGCTGGAACGGCGACATCGTTCCCGGATCCACGTTCAGGTAGGGATCGAACTTCATGATCGTCACCGAGAGCCCGCGCTCGACGAGCAGGCGTCCCAGCGATGCGGAAGCGATGCCCTTCCCCAGCGACGATACGACGCCGCCGGTGACAAAGATGTAGCGAGTGGCCTGCTGGCGGGGTGCAGTCTGCATCAGGGTCGTCCGGCGAAAAGGTCATCCCACAGGGCGTTGGCGCGAGCCAGGTCTTCTTCCGTATCCACGCCGCCTAACGGCGGCGCATCCACCAGGTGCACGCCCATGGCCATTCCGGCAGCCAGCGGGCGCAATTGTTCGAGACGTTCGACGCGTTCCAGGTCATGCACCGGAAGCGCGACCCACTGCCGCAGCGCGCTGCGGGTATACGCATACAGTCCGAGATGATGGCGGACCAGCTGGTTGCGCACGCTGATGTCCGCCCGGTCGCGCAGGAACGGAATCGCCGCACGAGAAAAGTAGAGGGCACGCCCGTCGTCGCCGCATATGACCTTGACGACGTCCGGATTGTCGATGACGCCGGCGGTAGCGCGGGTCGCGCACGTCGCCAGTGGGAACGCGCCACTCTGCACCAGGGCGGCGGCACCCAGAATGGCTTCGGGTCGCACGAACGGCTCATCGCCCTGGACGTTCACGATCACGTCGAATCCGGCGAACTCCTCGCGTTCCACTACTTCGGCGACGCGATCGGTGCCCGACGGATGATCGGCACGCGTCATCGCGACTTCTCCGCCACGTTCCCTAACGACAGCGGCGATTTCCTCGGCATCGGTGGCGACGACCACGCGCTCAACGCTGCCCGAATCCACGATTCGCTCCCAGACGCGCACGATGAGCGGCACGCCGCCGAGTAAACGAAGGGGTTTTCTGGGGAGCCGCGTTGCGCCGAGCCGGGCGGGGATTACCGCGAGCGTGCTCGAGCGACGTCCATCGGGGCCGTGCGGCGATGCAAAAGGCACGCCATTCAAGGTATCCCGCTGCTTGTCGAAATCCAAGCTGAACTTGCGCCCAAAGACAGAGCTCAGGCAGTACTTAAACGCTGCCTCGTAACCTCTGAAACGACACGTCTATGCGCCGACAGGCCAATGGCGACGCTCACGGCAGCAATTGACCTGCCTACGAGCGTCATCACCAATAGGGAAAGGGCTACCTTAGCCGGATCCTGAAAGACACGGTCATTCAGCAAGCCGACGGCAGTGGGACCGAGGCTCAGCCCGACGAAATTCAAGAGCAGGCCGAGTATGGCTGCGGCCTGCCCTCGCATTGTGCCCGGCACCATTTCCTGCATTGCAGCCAGCGCCGCGCCGAATGGCGATGCGGCGGCGACGTTCGTCACGATCAAAGCGGCGATCAGGACTGGCTCAGAACTGGTTAGGTACAGCGGCAGGCCGGCGAGGATGGATACAACGGCTGAGATGATCAGGACGATGAGGTTCCCGTCTTCGCGTCCGCGGGTCCTGAACCAGTCGGCGAGGCGACCGCCAGCGATGACACCGACGACGCCGAAGACGAGTGTGGCTCCGCCCATGATCAGTCCAACTTTCCCCGAACTCCACCCGTGCGTTCGTTCGAAGAACACGGGGAACCAGAACGCGGTCCCGAAGTTCACTGTCGCGTAAACCGCGACGCCAACCCCGAAGGACCAGAACGCGCTCGAATGAAGCCGCAGCCACGCGACTACTTCTCGAAGTGTGGCCGCGTGAACGGGGAATTTTGAGCTGCGTACTCGACGTGGTTCGCGGATGGTGAGCGCTAACAGTGCGAGGAGAAACCCGGGCAGCCCGACCAGGATGAACACGCGCTGCCACGCCTGGATTTCGCCGACCAGCGGGACGTTCCAGGGCTGCGCATTCCCTACCGCTTCGATGACCAGGCCACCGATCAGATAGGCCAGACCCGCACCGATGAATACGCCGCTGGTGAAGACACTCATCGCTGTCGCCAGTTTCTCAGGCGGGAAGTAGTCCGCGATGAGCGAGGCAGCGGACGGAGACAGCGTCGCCTCTCCTATGCCAACGCCAAAGCGCGCGGCGAAGAGCTGACCAAACGTGTTCGCAACTCCACAGGCGGTGCACATCACACTCCAGGCAGCGACGCCCCACGCAATTATTGCAACGCGATTTCCGCGATCGACCAGCCTGCCGATGAGCAGTCCCGATAAGGCGAACGTCAACGCGAACGCCGGGCCGAGAAGCAATCCTATCTGCGTGTCGCTGATGCCCAGGTCCGCCTTGATCGGCGTGACGAGCAGCGCCATGACCTGCCGGTCGATGAACGACGAGACGTTCAACAGCAGGAGAACACTGACGACGTACCACGCATAACGCGTCCCGCCCACGTTCGTCTGCGTACCGTTCATCGTTCCCCTTACGCGACGACGTGAGTCGTGGAGACCCCGGCCAGCTTCAGGAAGTTCGCCAGCAGGTCCTTTCCTCGCGGTGTCATGACGGACTCGGGGTGGAACTGCACGCCCCAGACGGGATGGTCTCGATGCTGGACGGCGTGGATTTCGCCCGGATCATCCTGCGCGACAGCAGTGACGAGCAGGTCATCGGGCATCATCCCCGGTTCGGCGATGAGGGAATGGTACCGCATGACTTCCAGCGGAGACTCCAGCCCGGCAAACAGCCCTGTACCGTCGTGCAGGACGCGGGACGTCTTGCCGTGCATAACGCGACCGGCGCGGACGACGCGTCCACCGTACGATTCGACGATGGCTTGATGGCCGAGGCAAACGCCGAGAATGGGAATGAATCCGCCCCAACGCCTAACCACGGGAATGGAGATGCCGGCTTCGGCGGGCGTACACGGGCCGGGCGAAATCACGATCGCGTCAGGCGCGAGCGCCCCGACCTCGTCGACGGTGATGACATTGTTGCGACGGACATCGATATCGAGCCCGAACTCGCCAAGGTACTGGACGAGGTTGTACGTGAAGGAGTCGTAATTATCTAAGATAAGAATCATGGCTGCGTGCTGATTGCTGCTTGCTGGGGCTGATACTGCGTGCTGGTGCTGGTGCCGGGTGCCGGGGAAGTACGCTGCTCAAGCACAAGCAGTCGGCATCTGCCCCAGCAAGCAGCAATCAGCACGCAGCCGCCTTTATCCCCGAGGATGGTACTGCTTATGCACTGTCCGAAGATACTCGCGGTCCACGTGAGTGTAGATCTGTGTCGTAGCGACGTCGGCGTGGCCGAGCATTTCCTGAACGGCTCTGAGGTCGGCGCCGCCTTCGAGTAAATGCGTCGCAAACGAGTGGCGCAGCGTATGAGGAGAGACGCTCTTCTCTATTCCTGCGCGCTGGACCGCCCGCCGAAGGATCGTCCATGCGCCCATGCGAGAGAGCGGCTGACCGCGGGCGTTGAGGAACATCACGCCCTTTCCGTCTCCGCGCTCGAGTTTGGGGCGCAGTTCGCGGAGGTAGATCGCAATGGCGGCCGCTGCCGAACGACCGAATGGCACCAGGCGTTCCTTGTTACCCTTTCCACGTACCCGGACGAGGCGCTCATCGAGGTGGACGTCGCGAACGGTGACTGACGTCCATTCGGAGACGCGCAGTCCGGCGCCGTATGCGAGTTCCAGCATCGCGCGGTCGCGATAATACATCGCGTCATCCTGCAGAGGCGCAGCGAGCAGCTTGCTCACTTCGTCTGAGGTCAACACTTCCGGAAGCGTCTGCCAACGCTTTGGAAGCTCCAGGCGGTCGCTCGGATCACCGGGTACCACGCCCTCGGCGACGAGGAAGCCGAACCACGTTCGGAGACCGGCGATGGTGCGCCGGATGGATGACGGCGACAGCCCAATGTCCTTGAGGTGGTAGACGAAGTCGCGGAGATGCGCCGGCGTGAGCTCGCGCGGGCGCCGGATCGAGCGGCTGACTGCGTACTCTGCGAGTCGGAGCACGTCGCGCTGGTACGCCTCGCGCGTACGATCCGCGCTGCCCTGCTCCAGCGACAGGAAATCGTCGAAGCGCTCGACGAGGAAGTCCCGCACCACCTCGTCAGGCAGTGCGGTGGTGATCATACCTGGCGCTTCTGTCGATGGCGGTACCAGACGAAGACGACCAGCGCGATCAGTGCAGCGGCAACGATCGCGGTGATCTTTCCAGCGCGGCCGACCGTTCTCACCAACTCTTCCCAGTTGTTGCCGGCGCGGAAGGCGAGCCACGTAATCAGTCCGTACCAGGCGCCTGACGCGAGGGTGATTGCTGCCAGGGTACCAAATGCTGAAACGCGCAACGCGCCGGCGAATGGTGCGACGATGGCTCGTACTCCCGGCACAAAACGACCAATGGCGAGCGCGAATAGTCCGTAACGCGCATACAACCGACTCAACTTGTCGTCAGCTGTTTCCTTGTGTTTCAGGTGAAACTTCCTTTCAGTCCAGGAAGCGCCATACCGGCGGCCAGCCGCGTACATGGCCATCGCTCCAGTGACATTCCCGAACAGGACCACAAGGAACGCAGGAATCGGAGACGCATCGGATCTCGCAGCCACAAACGCGCCAAACGCAATCAACACGTCAGCCGGAATAGGCGGGAAAATATTCTCGGCTGCGGCGAGGAGGCCCATGACCGGCAAGAGTGTCGATTGCGGCAACGTCAGCAACCAGTCGATGATCGACTGGATGTTCACGCGGTTCCGCTCCGCCGTGAGACGGAAACAGTTGCGATGCACGCCAGGCCTTCACCACGGCCGATCCAGCCCATCCGTTCGTTCGTCTTTCCCTTCACGCTCACGTCGGTCATCGAGACACCGAGTGCGTCACCCAGTGATGAGCGCATGGCGTCACGATACGGTCCGATTTTTGGCGTCTCGGTAATGATCACTACGTCGGCGTTCACGACGCTGAAGCCCTCCGCACGTGCCCGGCTCACGGCCGCGCGCAGCATCTCGATCGAATTTGCGCCCTGAAATGTCGGATCCGTGTCGGGAAACATTTCACCGATGTCGCCGAGTGCGGTGGCGCCGAGAATGGCATCAGTGACAGCGTGCGCCACAGCATCGCCATCGGAATGTCCGGCGAGCGAGAAATCAAACGGAATCGAGATGCCCGCGAGGATCAGCGGCCCGCCAGGCGCGAAGCGGTGTGAGTCATAGCCGATACCAACTCGACTCACGCCGCTACCGTCGCCGGCTCCCGAATGATCGAATAGTCCTGCCTGCGCCGCGCGGGCGTGAACCCCGCGTCCCGGATCAGGCGCTCGAGTTCGTCCGTCGTCGTGCGATGCGTCGTTCCGGCGGCTGAAACCACGTTCTCTTCGATCATCAGTGACCCGAAGTCATTGCATCCGAAGCGCAGTGCCACCTGCCCGACCTTCATGCCCATCGTAACCCACGACGACTGGAGGTTCGGCACGTTGTCGAGGACGATGCGTGCGATGGCGACGGTGCGCAGGTACTCAGTCGCACCGGTCTTCGGCATGTGCGACATGGTGGGCGTGTTCTCGGGTTGCAGCGGCCAGGTAATGAAGGCCGTGAACCCGCCCGTCCGCGCCTGCAGCTCGCGCACGCGCTCGAGGTGTTCGATGCGCTCGGCCAGCGTCTCGCCGATACCGTACATCATGGTCACCGAGGTCTTCATCCCCTCGTTATGCGCGAGCTCCATGATCTCGAGCCAGCGATCGGCGCCCGCCTTTTTGGGCGCCACGATGTCCCGCACGCGCTGCACGAGGATTTCACCACCACCACCTGGAATGGAATCCAGTCCAGCCTTCTTCAGCTCGCGGATGATCTCAACGGCATCCATCCGGAACACGGTGCTGAAGAAATCCACTTCACTGGGCGAAAATCCGTGGATGTGAATCGGGTGATTGCGCTTGATGTACCGCATCAGGTCCAGGTACCACTCGAGCGGGATGTACGGATTGTGTCCGCCCTGGATCAGGATCTGAACGCCACCGAGCGCCTTGGTCTCCTCGATCTTCGCGCCGATCTGCTCGAAGCTGAGCGTGTACCCCTCACCGTGCTTCGGCCGACGATAGAACGCACAGAATCCGCAATCGGCAACGCAGACGTTCGTGTAGTTGATGTTGCGGTCGACGATGTACGTGACGACGCCGTCCGGATGGCGCGCCGTGCGCACGCGGTCCGCCTCGAGACCGAGTTCGAGCAGCGGGGCGTTGGTGTAGAAATCGAGGTAGTTGTCGGGCACGGAAGTGATGGAGAACTGCCGCTGAAAGCTCGCCAGTCTGCGACTCTATACGCCAGTGGTCAAAGGGGTTCAGCCTGCAAATCTGGTAGCTGACGGCTTGCGCGTTGCGCGGCATGGAACAAAGGAACCGGCAGAGACTGGCGCGGTACGAGAGCTCAAACTTACCGCCGCCCAATGCGCTTCCGTTCGCACGGCATCGTTCTGGCAGTCCTCATGGCCACACTGGCGCCTTCGGCGCTGGCGCAAACGGGAACCATCGTGGGGTCGGTGAAAACGTCGGACGGTGGACCGGTCGTCGGCCGTGCTGTGACGCTATCGACCGAGTGGGACACTGTTCGCACGGTAACCACGTCGAACGGCTCCTTCCGCTTCGACCATGTCGCTGACGGCAGGTACGAGCTCCGGATCCTCATGCCGGGACGTGCTCCCTGGTCCACGGCCATCGACATTCGTGATGGCATTACCGTCTCAGTGAATGCCACCCTGCGAGCTACGACCACGCGGTTACCCAGGGTGCTCGTGAGCGGCATGCGAACCGGCGTGTACGGCGAGATCGGTGACCTGACGAACTACAAGCCGCTCGATTCCGCCCGCGTCCAGGTGATTGGCTTTCGCGCAGCCACCATTACGAGTCACGGCGGTCGATTCATGATCGATAGCGTCGCCGGCGGTCGCAGCTACGTCGTTCGGATCTCACGACCGGGATATCAGGTCAAGACCGTCAGCGTTCAAGTTCCCGAACGCGGCGGATTCGAACTGAATGCGTACCTCGAACCGGGAAGGGATCGGAGTGACAAGGATGAAGTTCACTGGCGCGACTTTGACAATCGCGTCGACTACGGGGGCATCGATGCGGCGTTGATCACGCGCGCGGACCTTGTGGGCGGTGCCAAAGCGAGCCTCGCTTCAGCGCTGACACAGGCCCGGCCAGTCCTGATGAAGGGCCTTCGACTGCATTGGGCCGCGTTGTCCAATCCTGGAGCTGCGGTGTACCCGTGCATCTTTGTGAACGGTCGCGCAGCGCCACAAGGTGTTTCGCTCGACCAGTTCGAACTGGGAGACATCGAGGCGATCGAAGTCTATGGGCCGGGGACGCTGCAGTGGGATCGGCTGGTGGGGAAGTTTGCGGCGTCGCCACCTTCTCACCTCTGCGGTGCGCGCCCGGATCGATCCATGGGATTTGCGCCCTCTTCGGAAGGAATTGCGACCACCATGCGAGTCCCGTTAGGCCGCGAGCCGGGCAGCCGACAGATGATCTCCGTCCTGGTGATCTGGCTACGGCAGTAACGAATCAGCCTGCAGGCGGTCGTTCATGGCGCCGTCGCACATTGCGGACGCTACGAAATCGTAGGCCGCTACCCAGGCGTCGCGTGCCTCTTTCGTGTGCAGGAGGCCAAGTCCCTGGTCCAATGTCCACAAAAGTGCCTCGCCGGCCGTTGTGTAGTGCTCTTTTCGTACGCCGTAGCCGGCGTGACGGCCACCAAGTGCGGAGAGCATTGGCAGGACGTCGTTAGGCTGATCCGCGCATGTCACGACGAAGGCCAGCGCCTCCATCAACTTTCGCCGCTGAACGACGGGATCGGTGTGAAAGAGCCGGCGGAGCGACGGGTCGAGCTCGAAGAGCCGCGCGTAGAAAAGCTGCGCGGCTTCGTCGGCCATCGGTACGACCTGTTCCCAGCTTCGCTGCAGCTCGGCCACGAGCGCGGTTGAGAAAGACGCACCAGACACGCCGGGACCGGGAGTTTTGCTCGCTGGTCGAATCGTCATGACAGGATCCAGGTGACGCGGACGTGGGCGGTTTCCCGCCCACGTCCTCGAGGGGAGAGTCTTACGGCTTGACCATCACGTTGTCACCACCGCGCACGGCACCGCCGCTCATCAGGGTGCCCTTGAGCACGAGCTGGGTCGTCGACGCCGTGAGGTCGCCGTTAGCCACGAGCGCCGGGATGTCGAACTGGAGGATCAGATCGAGATCGCCGTCGCCGTCAACGTCCTTGAGGGAGGCCATTGGTACTCCCTTGTTTTGCAGCGCCACGGGAGTGTCCTGCGACACTTCGTCGCCGAGGGTCACGGAGGCGACGTCGATGTTCGCGGCGTTGAATGCCGCCGTGGTGAGTACTGCGACCGGCACCCTTCCCTTGCTGCTCCGGTGAACGTCGTTGGGACTGGTTCCGGGCTTGATGTCGATCGTGATCGCGGTGGAGCCGCTGGACAATGGAGTCAGGCTATACCGGACCTGAGCGATGGCGAAATATCCTGATCCTCCACCACCACTGATGTCGACGCGCGAGATCTTCTTCGGCCAGTCGGTGGAGAAGGAGAACAGACGGGCTCCGGCGTTCGACTCGACCGTCCGACGCACGATCCCCAGCAGTGTGTAATCCTCATCGTAAAATTCCACCAGGAATTCGTGCGCGCCTAACGTGTTACCCTCGACCTCGAACCCGACGACCGCAGCGGGCTGCGAGAACGTCAGGGCAGTGAAGAGGGTCGAGATGCCGTGCAGTACCGGCGGGGTGGCGCTCTCAGACTGTGGCGGCGACGACCAGGTCCCCCAGGTCGATGGAACCGTTCGCCGTTGCAGTGCACCGAACAGGAAGCCGACGGTCTGCACCCCGTCCGAAATGGAGTTGTGGAAGGAGAGATCGGTCAGGGTCGAGATGTCGATCTTCGTGGTGCCTTGCACGTACGCCGATGCAGGCTGGGCGAATGATGAGAATACCCCGAGTCCCTGCACGTCATGCTCATAGAACACCGAGGCCGATGGATGGAGCGCGGAGATCAGGGATCGGCAGTCACCGGTTCCCACGTTCGATCTGGAGCAGTTGGGCTGCGTGGCGTCGGAACCCGTGATCGTGGGTGCATCCGCACAGCCGGCGGTGAACGCGGCAAACATGCCGATGGTAAGCGCTAGGGTCGTGTTGGTGCGCATCGTCGTCTCCTTGGGGGATCGTGGGGGCGGCTTCTGCGCCCGTGGTTTTCGGCCGGTGATGGGGATCGGCGTCGTGAACGGGGGCCAACCTAGGGTCGATAGTCGCGGCACTGTCGCCCGAGCAGGCGACTTCCGGGCGACATCGATAACGGCTTACGAGGCCACTAGTTAGGCATTCGGGGCGCTGGTGCGCTGTTCGAACGCGACACCCACCGGTACCACCGGCACCCTGCTCCAGGAAGCGTTGCCGAGCCCGGCTGCATGGCCCTATTTTCCGGCCGCAGTCCCCTCCGACTCCCTCTCGTGCTCCGCCTCAAGACACTCGGTGCACTCGCGGTTACACGCGACGGCACGTCGGTATCAGGCGCCGCCAGCCAGCCGCGGCGACTCGCCCTGCTCGCTCTGCTTGCCCGCGCCAACGATCCGGGGGTTGGTCGTGACCGTCTGATCGCTGTCCTCTGGCCAGACATTGAGGAGGAGCGCGCCCGTCGGAACCTCACGCACGCGCTGTATGCGCTTCGCCGCGACCTCGGAGACGAGGACGCGATTCAGGGAGCCAAAGACCTTCGGCTCGATACGGGGCGGATCGGCATCGACGTACGCGAGTTCACGGATGCCCTCGGGCAAGGACGGTTCGCGCACGCTGTCTCGGTTTACAGCGGGCCGTTTCTGGATGGGTTTCATCTGCCCGGCGTACCCGAATTCGAGCGTTGGGTGGAAGACGAGCGTCAGGCGTTACACCATCAGTTCGCCCAGACCCTGGAGACGCTCGCCCGACGGTCCACTGACGCGAGGGAAGCGGCTGAATGGTGGCGCCGGCTGGCCGGCGTCGATCCGTTGAATGCGCGGTACTCCCTTGGATTGATGGAGGCGCTGGCCGCATCGGGTGACGTTGCCGGCGCATTACGCCATGCGCGTATCCATGAAGTGCTTTTCGCGGAGCAGCTCGAACTCCCACCCGAACCCGAGGTGTTGGCGCTCGCAACGAGGCTTCGCGAGTCCCGCGAGACACCGGTGGCGACCGTCGTCACGCCTCTGCCGTCTGCGCCTGACGAGGCTGAGCCCATCGAGCAGACACCTCCCGAACCGTCGCCCGCCGCTCACACGACGGAGCTGGTCGAGACTCTGATCGGGGTCGCGGAGGTTCCCGAAATGCGCCGGGTTCCGCCTGACGCGGCGACCGTGCCGCCTACGAGTCGAGTGTCCCCGTTGAAGGCACGTCCGCGCTCGGCTGCGGTAGCCGTTGCAGTCCTCGTCGTGGCCGCTGCGGCAATCGCCCGCGTCGCGTCCTCATCGTCAGCCGTGGACAATGCACGCGAAGGTCGCGATGGCGCATCGAGACCGGTACTCGCTGTTGGGCGGATCGCCGATCGGCGTGGGGGAGACGCGGCGGATCTGGCGGGCTCCCTGGCCGACATGCTCGCCACGAATCTCGCGCGAGCACCGGGCACGCGGGTCGTGAGTACCGCGCGGATGTACGAGGTTGCCCGGCAGAATGGCGGTTCGGACACAAGCGCCGCGTCGTTGCTGGACGCGGCGCGTCGAGCCGGTGCCACCGAGCTTGTCGACGGCGCGCTCTTCGCCTTGGCCGATGGGATGCTACGCCTTGACGTCCGTCGCGTGGGCATTCGCAGCGGTGAATTGCTCGCCGTATTCTCAGTCCACGGCCGCGATCCGTTCGCTCTGGCGGACAGCGGTACGGCGCGCCTGCTGGCAAGCCTCGGTGCCCCGTCCCAGCCAGGATCCATCGCCGCGGTTACGACCCCGTCACTCGCAGCGTATCGACTGTACGAGCACGGGCTTCGTGCATACAGCCATAACAACCGCCCAGAGGCCGCCGGACTGTTCGCCGCGGCAATGGCGGAGGATTCAACCTTTGCGCTCGCCACCTACTACTACGCCCTGTCCATTGATGCCTCATGGTCTGAAGCCGCCCGGGTGATGGAGCGGGCCGTCCGACTCTCAGCCCGCGCCAGCGACCGCGAGCGGCTCATGATCCGCTCGGGGTGGGCAGCCATGATGACGGACCCGTCCCTCGCCGCCATCGCCGATACGCTCGTTAGGCTCTACCCCGACGAGGTGGACGGTTACCTCTTCACTGGGTTGTCACTGGGCATGGCCGGTCGGGTCGCGGAGGCCGTGGCGCCATTGGAGCGGGTGGTGAGCATGGACTCGCTTCAGCCGGCGGCCGGCACGGGCCCGCGCTGCGCCGCCTGCGATGCATTGAACGGGCTGATAGGCGCCCACCTCGCCATGGGATCGTTCGCGGACGCCGAGCGCACGGCGCGACGCTGGATCCGGCTGCAGCCCGAGGCACCACAGCCATGGTATCTGCTCGGAGAAGTATTAGCGCTGAACGGGCGGTCGAGTGAAGCACTGAACGCCAACACGCAGGCGGCACGGCTCGAGCGCACGCCTGGCATTGCGGCGATGCATCGGGTGCGTCTCCTGGTCTACAGCGGCCAATATGAGAGCGCTGGTCAGCTCGTACGCGAGCAGCTGCCGATGGCGTCCTCCGGCTCACGTCGCGGCGACCTTCTGTGGCTATTGGCCATCGCCGAGCGCGAGGCCGGCCGGCTGGATACCGCTCTCGCGCTGGCGCGGATGTTTCGCCGGGAGGCAAACGTTGGCCCCGCGCGCGGGACCGCCACGCGCGGGAGCACTACCCCAGCCGCGGTACTGGAAGGGGCGATCCTTCTCGACCGCGGGGAATGGAGCGCGGCCGCCGCGCTGTTCGACTCGATCTCGCGTTGGATGCCCGAAGTCGCGACGCTGACCGCAACGTCGCGCGCCGCCGCATGGGCGCTCGCGCATGCGGCGACGGCGCTCGCCCACGCAGGGGATACCGCGCGGTTGGCGCGCCTGATCGATACGGTTCGCGTGAACGGTGAGCGCAGCAGTTTTGGTCGCGATCGGGTGTTGCACCATTATCTTCGCGGGCTGCTGCTCGGTGCCCGTGGCGACTGGCAGGGGGCGGAAGCGCAGCACCGCCTCGCGCTCGTCCCACCGATCGCGGGCTATGCGCGTGTGAACCTGGAGCTGGCGCGGGTACTCGAGCGCCAGGGGAAGCGCGAGCAAGCCCGTGTGGTGCTGCGCGACGCGCTGCTGGGTCCCTTCGATGGTTCAGGACTGTACGTCAGCCGGACGGAGCTCCGGCGGCGGCTTACGGAACTCGAGGCGCGCTAGCCAGCGTTGCCCAGAAATGCCAGCGTACCGTTAGGCACGCGTCCCACGGCCACCAGGCGGTTGAAAAAATTCGTGAGACCGGCCAGGTGCGGATACGAAAGTCCGTAATCGAGTCCGCTCAGGTACTCCCGGCACGTTCCGGTGTCCACGCCTGACGATTGCGCCGCCCGTTCGGCCAGCTGGTCGAGGTGCTGCAACCCCCAAACGCGTGATTCGATCAGCGTCGCGTGCACGGCCAATGCGCGATCGACCGACGTGCTACGCTGCGCGACCCAGACCGCAAACACGAACGGCAGTCCGGTCCAGCGCTTCCACTCGCTCCCGAGGTCATAGACGAACGGATACGGTGCGCCGGCCTCCGTGCGCCGCGCACCCAGCACCAGCGCGGCGTCACCGATCACCAGGCGCGCCTCGTGGGGCTCATCGGCAAATCGGGCCACATCCGTCAGCTCGGCGTCCCCGGGCACAAACTCGGGGCGGGCATGCCAGACGTTTTCGAACAGCAGCTCGAGCAGCGCGACGCTGGTCATCGAGCTCCTGCTCAACACGACGCGCCGTCCGCCTAACTCGGGCGCGGGAAGTTTCGAGAGCAGCAGCACGCTGCGCACCGGCCCATCGCACGAGATGGCCAGGTCGGGAAGCAACAGATAACGCTCGGACGCCCGGGCGTATTCGATCGCCGAGACAACGCTCACATCCAGTTGACCGCGAGCCATCTTCGCGTTCAGATCGGAAGGGACGCCAGTCACCAGCTCGGCATCCAGCTTTACGGTGCCGGCGTCAATCGCACCGTAGACTGGATAGCAATTGATGTAGGGGATCCGGCCTACGCGCATCGACAGCGGATGTGGGAGGTGGGATGTGGGAGGCTACAGATCGAACTGACGGATAACGCGGTAAAAACTGTCGCGCTCCGCGGGGACCTTCCCTGCCTCACGAATCAGCTTGAGGATGTCGTCGAGCGTCATGGCCTGCGGCGTCGTGGCCCCCACGGCGTGATAGATCTTCTCCCGCACCACCGTGCCTTCGAGGTCGTTCACGCCGAAGTGCAGCGCGGTCTGCGACAGGAACGGCGACACCATGATCCAGTGCGTCTTGATGTGATCGAAATTATCGAGGAAAAGGCGACCCACGGCCAGGTTGCGCAGGTCATCGAAGCCGGTCGTTGCGCGCCCCTGGATGCCTAACCGGCGACCGAGCTCATTGTCGTCGGCGTGGTACGCCAGCGGGATGTAGGCGAGGAATCCGCCCGTCTCGTCCTGCAAGGTACGCAACATGTCGAGGTGCGCGACGCGATCCTCGATCGTCTCCACGTGGCCGTAGAGCATGGTGCAGTTCGAGCGGATGCCTAACCGGTGGGCCGCGCGATGCACGCCGATGTAATCCGCGCCGCCGAGTTTCTTGTCCGCGATCTGTTCGCGAACGGCGAGGCTGAAGGTTTCGGCACCGCCACCAGGCAGGGTGTCGAGTCCGGCTTCGCGCAGCGCGATCAGCACGTCTTCCCATGACATCTTCTCGATGCGCGCAAGATGCGCGATCTCGACGGCCGTCAGGGCCTTGATATGCACATGAGGGAATTCACGCTTCAGGGCGCCAAACATCGTTGTGTAGTAGTCGAGCCCCGCCTGCATATCGAGGCCGCCGACGATGTGGAATTCCTTCGTCAGCCCTTCGCGAGCCGGGTCCGCCTCGGCAAGCACCTGCTCGAGCGAATAGCGATAGGCGCCTTCTTCCTTCGGCAGCCTGGCATAGCCGCAGAAGACGCAGGTCTTTCGCAGGATGCAGACGTTCGTCGGATTGATGTGCTGATTTGCCGCGAACGTGACGACGTCGCCATGCCTGGCGCGGTTTACGGCATCGGCCAGCGCACCGACGCCGAGCAGGTCGGGCGACCGGAAGAGCGTCAACGCGTCTGTTGGGGAAAGCCGCTGCCCGGCAGCGACTCTGTCCGCAATCGGAAACAGGGCCGGATCGCGGATCGCGCCCTGACGGCTGGACGCAACGACCGTCATCTCAGTCCCTGAACCGGCGCACGGCGAGGCACACGTTGTGCCCTCCGAAACCAAAGCTGTTGCTGATCGCCACGTCGACCGGCTGCTTCACGGCCTCGTTAGGCACGTAATTGAGGTCGCACTCGGGATCAGGGGTCTGGTAGTTGATCGTTGGCGGAATCACGCCGTCGCAGACCACGAGCGTACAGATGGCGAACTCGAGGCCTCCGGCGGCGCCGAGGGTGTGACC
>DASRPK010000323.1:0-11925 GCA_035646395.1 Gemmatimonadaceae bacterium
TTGGTTAGAGTGCCGGTCTGTCACACCGGAGGTCGCGGGTTCGAGCCCCGTCAGCCCCGTTAGGAACGGAAGTGATGTGAGAAGTGGGCTGGGAGAAAAAATCAGATTCCCGCTGAATTCTGTGGTAATCGCATTCTCCCCTATCCCCCATCCCACATCCGAGTTGTTGCCCTGGTGGTGAAATTGGTAGACACGCCATCTTGAGGGGGTGGTGCCGCAAGGCGTCACGGTTCGAGTCCGTGCCAGGGCATGAAGCGAGGCCAGAAGCCAGAGGGCCGAGGCCAGAAATCGAGTAGCTCTGGCCTTTGGCCTCTGGCCTCTGGCCTGTTGTTTGCCAGCGTAGCTCAGTGGTAGAGCACCCGATTCGTAATCGGGCGGTCGTCAGTTCAATCCTGACCGCTGGCTCTGACTAATGTCGAGGAGTTTGAGCGGCGGTCTCCGTCCAGGCGATCGCCGCTTTTTTAGCGCCGGTACACGACCACTTGCCAGCCCGCCGTGTGCCGTTCACTCCACGGCTGCAATCCCGCGGACTTCAACACTGCGTCAACTGCACGCGGATCGTGCATGAACACGCGGAACGGACTGCGCTTGATGCGCTGCACGAGGTTGATCACGCCCAGGCCGATGCGCATCCAGCCCACGTCGCGGGGATATACGGCGCCGTAGAATCGCGTGGTCTTCGCTGCTGAGAGCCGGACGAGTTGCTGCATATCGTCGAAGCAACAGATCACGCGATCGAGCGTGACAACGTCGGCCGATGGGATCCGCTCGGCCACTGCCGTGAAATCGCCCTCAATGAATTGTACCGCGGCAGTATGGCCGCGACGCTCCGTCTCCTCGCGCGCGGCAGCGAGTTGTCCCACAGAAGCGTCGACGTGTGTCGCTCGAGAGACGATTCCGTTGAGCAGTTCGTGGTGGATCGCGCCAACCCCTGCGCCAATGTCCAGAAGCGTCAGCCGCTCGGTTCCATTCTCTCGAATCGCGCGGCGTAGTTGGTCGATCAACATCCGCGTGCTCTTGTCGGGGCCACGACGCCGGAAGCGCTTGAGCTGTTTCCGGGCCGAATGGTCGGTGAATTGCTGCGCAATTCCGCGGCATTGCTGGCAAGACATGGGTTCGCCCGCCCGTTATGGCCTACGAGTCATCCACTGCTGGACAAACGGTTCGTATCGCCCTCGCGAACACAATGCGCGGCGCGGTGGCAATTGTCCACGCGTCGTTGAAGAGCAGATGCCTCCGAGCCGACACCGAAAGTCGTCAACCAGTGACGCCTACCTAACGGCCCCGCGCACCGTTCCTCAGCAACCTTCACGATTGCGCGCTGGCGACGTTCATCTTCTGGAAGATTGCGCCACAACCACCCGGTCCTTTTCAAGCGCGCTTCTGCTGAGGAAACATTCCATTACTCGCTCCGCCCGACCGATGCCGCAGGACCCTCGGGGTGGCCAACACCGTTGCAGCGCACTTTCTTAGCGTCAATCGCGAGTTCTCCGCAGGAGGGCGCGGACATGAACGGATCAAAGCCGGACCCGAAAGCGAGTCCCAATCGCAAGCTGCCCACGCGCCCCAATACTCCAATCCGGCCAATACCGCCGCGCACCTGGCTTGCCTTTCTCCTCATCCTCCTCGCGAACTACCTGCTTATGCGGAGCTTCTTCCCGCGTGAGAAGGCGGTCACGGTCCCGTACACGCTGTTCAAGGAAGAAGTCGCGAAGAAGAACGTTGTACGCATCTATAGTCGCGGCGAACGGATCACTGGTCGTTTCACCCGCGCCGTCACGTTTCCCGCAGCGCCGGATGCCGCGACCGGCGCGACGCCCCGACCGGTCACGACGTTTTCCACCGCGGTGCCGGTATTTGCCGATCCTGGCCTCGAAACACTGCTCATCGCGAATGGGGTCGAGATCAGCGCCGAACCAATTGAAGTCGGCGGAACCTGGTCGAGCCTCCTTCTGAGCTTCCTTCCCGCGCTGCTCCTGATCGGGATGTACGTGTGGGCTTTCCGTCGAATGGCGAGCCAGGGCGGAATGGGCAGTGGCGGAGTCTTCGGACTCGGCAAGAGCACGGCGCGCCGATTCGACACGGAAAAGGACAAGGCAGTGACCTTTGACGACGTCGCCGGAATCGATGAAGCCGAAAATGAACTCGTTGAAGTCGTCGATTTCCTCAAGGACCCGCAGAAATACACACGCCTGGGGGGCTCGGCGCCGAAGGGAGTCCTGCTGGTTGGCTCGCCGGGAACGGGAAAAACACTGCTGGCACGGGCAGTCGCTGGAGAGGCGGGCGTCCCGTTCTTCTCGATAGGCGGCTCGGAGTTCGTCGAGATGATCGTTGGCGTGGGTGCCGCGCGGGTGCGCGATCTGTTCAAGCAGGCCCGCGAACACGCGCCGGCGATCATCTTCATCGACGAGCTCGATTCCATCGGACGCGCCCGCGGGATGGTCGCACTCGGCGGCTCCAGTGAACAGGAGCAGACGCTCAACCAGATCCTTGCCGAGATGGACGGGTTCACCGGACGGGAAGGGATCATCGTGCTCGCGGCCACGAACCAGCCTGACGTACTCGACAAGGCGCTGCTGCGCCCCGGGCGGTTCGATCGTCGAGTGATCGTCAACCTGCCCGATCGGACCGGGCGCGAGGCGATTCTCCGGGTGCATACACGAAAGGTGCCGCTCGCGCCTGAGGTCAACCTCGGCGAAATCGCGGCTGCGACGCCCGGGCTGGCCGGCGCGGATCTCCGGAACCTGGTGAACGAAGCGGCGCTGCTGGCGGCGCGACGCAACCAGAACGACGTTAGGCAGAAGGACTTTCTGGATGCCCTGGAGAAGATCGTGCTGGGTCCGGAGCGCGCGATTCTCCTCAGTCAGGCGGACCGCGAGCGCATTGCCTATCACGAGGGTGGACACGCCGTCCTCGGACTCGTCGTTCCCGGCGCCGATCCGGTCCATCGCGTGTCGATCGTACCGCGAGGGATGGCGCTCGGCGTCACCTACCAGCGTCCGGACGCCGACCGCTACAACTATCCGGAGGGCTACCTGCGCGCGCGTATCATCGGGATGCTGGGTGGGCGCGCGGCGGAGGAACTCGTGTACGGCACAAAGACCACCGGAGCGGAGAACGACATCGAGCAGGCGACACAGCTCGCCCGCAACATGGTCACGCGCTGGGGGATGAGCGACGCGTTAGGTATGGTGCAGCTCGCGCCGCGGGAGAACCCCTTCCTGGGCCCCGTCCCGGGATTCCCCGAGCGCGCGCCCGTGAGCGAGGAGACCGCGCGCACCATCGACGCCGAAGTCCGGCGCATCATCGGCGAGAGCCACGAGGAGGCGACGCGCCTGCTGACGAAATATCGCCAGGCGCTGGATGCCCTCGCGGCGGCGCTGCTCGAGCGGGAGACGCTCGACGACGACGACATCCTGTCCGTCACGGGACTTCCGCCCGCGCCGAAACTCGATCCTCGCGCGCACGGCGCCGCCCGGGAGCCGGCCACGACTCGTTAGGCCCTTTCCCTGGCGGACGAGTTCCTGCCCGGGCTGTCTCTCCGGTCCGCCCAGGACCCGCCCGGCCGCGTTCCCGAAACCGGCGCGGACGCACTTATGCGTCTGCGGTGGGGAAGGCCGGAACATGAAAACGGGCGGACCCTCTAACAGGTCCGCCCGCTCCAGACGTGCATTCGCCTAGCGATTACCGCCACCCTTGTTGCCACCGGACTGCTGGCCCCCTTGCTGGCCAGATCGCTCGTTCCCACGACCGGTGTTCTCGTTCTCAGTGTCGTCTTCCTGATCGCGCTGGCTTCCGCCCTGTGTGCGCTGGCCGCCTTGCTGGCCTCCGCCCTGCTGGCCTCCGCCCTGCTGGCCCCCTTGCTGGCCGCGCTGACCGCCCTGCTGGCCGCGCTGCCCACCCTGCTGACCTTCGCGCTGGCCAAGCTCTTCGTCGCCGCGGTTCTGGCTACCACTGCGACCCTGGCCCCCGCCCTGGTTCTTGTTGTCAGGCATTTGCTGCTCCTGTTGAAGTGAGGTTAGCAACCCACGTTTGTAGCATAGGGGCGTACTTGAATCGTGAACATTTGGCGTAAGGCATAACGCGGGATTCCCCCGGGCTATTCCCGAGGGCTCAGACGGACTTTACTTCAAGACCGCTGGGGTCGTTTCGGGCGACTGTCGTGCTTACTTGCCCACTGAAGTCCTCGAAACAAGCGTTAGGCAGTTGGAGCCAGGCGCAACGTCAGTATGCGGTATCACGAGGTGTCGATCGACGCCAAACGCGCAGATCGGGCAACGACTACGGATACGCCACGAATACCGGCAGATGCCGTAGCCTACCTTTTGCACCGTCGCCCGAGCGGCTAAGTTGTTGGTGGGTAACACCTCGCGGGCGTAATTCAGTTGGTAGAATGCCAGCTTCCCAAGCTGGACGTCGCCGGTTCGAGTCCGGTCGCCCGCTCTCGCATTCCTGTTGAAACGCCGTGATCACATGATCACGGCGTTTCGTTTTGCAAACAGGCTCAGCGCCCCGGCGCAACGCGCCCCGAATGGTCATACAGAAGAGCGATCCACTCTGAAAACGGGTACGACTGCAAGGTGCGCCTGATTGAGGAAGGGCGCGAAGCGGATCGTCAAAAGGAGTGTGCCAGATGGCCGGTATTTCAGATCGATCGGACGACTGGATCGACGACGTGCGTTCGGGACGAATCGCAGAGCGCGGTCCAGAGTTGCTTCCAGTTCTGCTCGCTGCGGGCGTGGGTGCGGCAGCCATGTACCTGTTCGACCCGGCGCGCGGGCGCCGACGGCGACGGATCCTGGCCGACAAGGTCAGGCATGCGGCGCACGTCGCCGCTGACACAGCCGCGACTACCAGCCGCGATCTCGCGAATCACGCTCGCGGACTCGCCGCGGCAACGCAGCGCCCATTCACGCCGGCGGAGGCCGACGATGCGGTCATCCATGACCGCGTTCGGGCCGAACTCGGTCGCAGAGTTTCTCATCCCGGCGCCATCGAGGTCGCAGTTGATCAAGGCCGCGTTGCGCTGAACGGGCCGGTGTTGACCGACGAAGCCGATGCGCTGGTTGCATGTGTGTCGAAAGTGCGCGGGGTCCTGGATGTCGCCGACAATCTCGTGCGGCATGATTCGGCAGGATCGGTTCCGGGACTGCAGGGCACTCCTCGTGTGCCCGCACGTCGATTCGAGCTGCAACAGGAAAACTGGGCACCCGCCGCTCGACTACTTGTTGGACTCGCTGGTGGATACATGGTCGCGCGGGCCTCACGACCCCAGCATCGTGAATCCGTGCTGAACGCCGCGATCGGACTCGCCGGTGCCGGACTCCTGACGCGTGCGACGACGAACCTGCCCTTCGATCGCCTGGTCGGGATTGGCGCCGGTCGCCGCGCGATCACGTTGCAGGATTCCATCAATATTGCCGCGCCGGTCGATGAGGTCTTTGCCCGGCTGGTCGCGTGGGACCAGTGGCCGCAATGGATGTCACACGTGCGCGACGTGCGCGTCGGCGCCCGGTCTCCAGATGGTGCACAGCACACGCATTGGGTCGTCGACGGTCTCGCGGGAAGGAGCGTTTCCTGGGATGCGATTACGACCCGGCTCATACCTAACGAGTTGATCGCGTGGAAAACGGTGGACGGATCCGCGATTCAACACGCCGGAAAGATCCGTTTTATTCCCACGGACCAGGGCACTACCAGGATCGATATCCAGATGAGCTATAACCCTGTCCTGGGCGCGGCGGGTCACGCCATTGCGTCGCTCTTCCGGCGCGATCCTCAGCGACAACTCAACGATGATCTCGTCCGGCTCAAGACGACTATCGAAACGGGTGTGCCGCCGCGCGACGCCGCTCGTGGGGTAGACTACGGAACCGCAAATCACGACGGCGCCCACTCGAGCGGCGCCGAGTCCCGCGCCACTCCCTGACGTTCCTTCACCGCGCGCCAATGTCCGAGGGCCGGATTGCCACGTTTGATCGTCGTGATCCGGCCCTAGCGCAACTGGGCCGGCGGGCGACCGGACCACCCGTCTCTAAACAGCGACTGAAACCGGGCCGGAACTGTTCCGTATGGGAATCCAATAGGAAGTCACCCATATTCTCTCCCGAATGGATTCCGCTAAAAACGCCGGCCGCACCATTGCTATCGCGATCCTGGTTCAGGTGGTGCTTTCGCCACCCGTCTACTTTCGGTGGATGCGACCCGCAACCTCGAGCGATTTCCTGGCCAACGCAGCCGCGAGCGCCGGAACCGTGCGCTTCGGAATGCTCCTGACGTTTGTGTTGGGAGCAATGACCGTCGTCTCCTCGCTAGCGGCATTTCCCATCATAAAGAAACACAGTCAGCGACTCGCGTTCGCGTATGTCATAATGGCTACCATCGGCTTCGCGACGCTCACGGCCGATACCGTAGCGCTGCGCAACCTGCTTACCCTGAGCCTTGAATTCGCAAAGCCGGGGGCCCCGGCAGAACTGTTGCAAACGTTGGCGACTATCGGACGAGCGAACTGGATTTCGGCGCACTACACGAACCTCACGATCGCGCACGCCACGACACTCCTCTTCTTCGTCATCCTCTTCCGGTTTGCACTGGTGCCGAGGGCACTGGCCGCGCTTGGGATGGCCGCGACTGCGCTATCGACGACGACGGTCGCCAGCACGCTCATGGCGCAGCCGATCCCTTTCAGTCGCGGCGTCATGCCGATGGCGGTCATGACCATCACGCTCATCATCTGGCTGCTGTTCCGCGGCCTTGCCGACAAGCCAGCCGGCAAACGAACCACCGACCGCATCGTCCTCGCCAACGCCTGAGATCAGCCCGTTGAAACCCGGGCTTCGACTATTCCGTCATATTGGAAACCCATAGGACACCATGCCTGAGAAACTCGACGTTCAGCCGGGCACCCTGGCCCTCATGATCCTGCGCACCATCGACGTGCTTGGCGCACTCCATGGCTACGGCATCGCGCGCCGGATCGAGGAAACCAGCAAGAACCGGCTCGCGCTCAACTATGGCACCCTCTACCCGGCGCTCGTGAAGCTCGAGCAGGAAGGATTCATCAAGGCCGAGTGGAGGGCGTCCGAAAACAACCGGCGGGCCAAGTACTACGCCCTCACCCCAGCGGGGCGCCGCCAGCTCGCACGTGAAACGAAAGAGTGGAATGAGATGGCCGATCTTATCGCCGCGTTCCTTGCACCGCGGACGGAGACCCGATGAGTTACCTGCGTAGCTGGTGGTCGCGAATCGTTGGCATGTTTACCAAGGATCGCGCCGACGATGACCTGCGCGCCGAGTTCGAGGCGCATCTGGAGATGGAAACGGCGGAGTTTGTCCGTCGCGGCATGGCTCCCAACGAAGCGCGTCGTCAGGCATTGCTCGCGTCAGGCGGACTCACGCAGGCGGCGGAAGCGGTGCGAGCACAACGCGGATTGCCGTGGCTGGAAAGCGTTGGCGCCGACTTCAAGTACGCCGTGCGCAGCCTCCGGCATAGTCCCATCTTCACGCTGGTCGTTGTCACCACGCTCGCGCTGGGGATCGGCGCCAACACGGCGATCTTCAGCGTCGTCCGCGGTGTGGTGCTCAAGCCGCTCCCGCATCGCGACGGTGACCGCCTTGTCTATCTGCGACACTCCGTCGAAGCGCCCGGTGGCGAGAATGTCCTCTTCTCGGTTCCCGAGGTACAGGATTTTCGCGATGGCACAAAATCGTTTGGCGGGATCGCTGAGTATTCGCCATGGAGCTTCACGTTGCGTACCGACGGCGACGCCGTGCGCGTCCCGGCCGGACTCGTCACGGGGAACTTCTTCGAGGTGATGGGGCTCGACCCGATCCTGGGACGGGTCACGAGTCCGGACGATGATGGGCAGGGTGTACCGGTGGTGGCCGTGCTTACCCACGAGTACTGGATTCGACGCTTCGCCGCTGACTCGGGCGTTATTGGCAAACAGCTGCGGCTGGATTCCCAGACCGCAACGGTCATCGGGGTGCTCGAACCGGCGCCGTATTTCCCCGATCGCGTCGACATGTTCCTCAACATGGTCGCGAGCCAGCATCACCTCAGTGCGCAGATGGTGCAGGGGCGTTCGCACCGGATGACGGAGATGATCGCCCGGCTGACACCCGCCGCCACCCTGGAGCAGGCGCGGTCCGAAGTCACCGCGGTGAACACGCGCATAACGAGTGAGTTCACGGAGTCCTACGACCCCGGATCGCAGTATCGGGTGACGATCATGCCGTTCAAGCAGGCGCTGGGGGCGCGGGCGCAGCTCACGCTCTGGCTGCTGATGGGCGCGGCGGCGTTCGTGATGATCATCGCGGCCGCCAACGTGGCCAACCTGACACTCATGCGCGGCGTGCGCCGCGAGCCGGAACTCGTGGCACGGGCAGCACTCGGGGCCGGGGCGGGTCGCCTGCGGCGACTCCTGCTGGCGGAGAATCTGCTGCTCACCATTGTCGGCGGCGTGCTGGGTATCCTGCTGGCGATCGCCGGTGTCGGCCTGCTGATCTCGCTGGTCGACCGGTATTCGGCGCGGGCCGGCGAGGTCCGCCTCGATGGCGTCGCGTTAGGCTTCACGCTGCTCGTCTCCACGGCCCTGGCGATAGTGCTGTCGTACGTGGGATCGCTGCCGAAGGAAAGCGCCTTCGCGGCGTTGATCTCGTCAGGCGGGCGGCGGGTCAGTGGAAGCGTCAGCCGTCAGCGCCTCCAGCGTGGGCTGGTCGTGGCGCAGGTGGCGGTCTCGGTGGTCCTGCTCGCCGGCGCCGGCCTCCTCACGCGGACCATGATGCAGCTGTCGGAGGTGCAGACCGGCCTGAGGACCGAGGAAGTGCTCAGCATGACGGTCCCGCTGCTCGATCAGACCCAGGTGTTCGTGCCCGGTGCGCAGGCGAATGCGCGCGCCGGATACGAGCGCATCCTTGCTGACATCCGGGCCATTCCCGGCGTGAGCGAGGTCGGACTCGGCTCGTCGGGACCGTTGCGCCGCGGCGGGTTTTCCCTCGATGTCAAAGCGGAAGGGAAAGTGCAGGACGTGGGAGAGGCAACGCCGCGGGCAGAAATGCGCACCGCGAATCCGGAGTACTTCAGCGCGGCCGGCATTCCATTGGTATCGGGCCGACCCTTCGCCGTGACTGACGAGGAGAGATCGGCGAAGGTCGTGATCATCAACAAGATGCTCGCTGACCAGTTGTTCCCTGGTGAAGACCCGGTCGGGAAGCGGATCGCATGGACGGGAGAAGTGCTCCGCTTCGCGCCGGTCACCGGCGACTGGCGAATGGTGGTCGGCGTGGTGGCGAATACACAGGATGGCGGACTGGATGCGCAGCCGCGGCCGGTGGTGTTCCAGCCGTACACACAGATGATTCCCATCAGCGGCGCACTGGCCATCCGCGCCGACAGCAATGTTGCGCGCCTGATTCCGGCGGTGACACGCATCGTGCGCCGTCATGCGCCTAACGCCCTGATCGAGAACGTGATGACGATTGCGCAAATCCGCGACCAGAGCGTGGCCCCGCGTCGCCTCAACGCCGCGCTCGTGTCGTCGTTCGGGATCCTGGCGGTGATCATCGCGGCCGTAGGGATTGCGGGCGTGCTCGCCTTCTCGGTCAGCGCGCGCACCAACGAAATTGGCATCCGCATGAGCCTCGGGGCAGATGGCGGGCGCGTCGAGCGGATGATCCTGAGGGAAGGCGGAATCCTCCTCGTCCTTGGACTCGCGTCAGGCATAACGGCGGCGATTCTATCGGCACGGGCCATACGGGGATTGCTCTTCGGCGTTGAACCACACGACCCGGCAACCATGATCGTTGTGGCTGCGGTAATGGGGCTGATCGGGCTCATCGCCTGCTGGATACCGGCTCTGCGCGCGTCGCGCATTGATCCGGCGGTGACGATGAGGGCTTCATGAGAGCAGAAAGCATTGACCGAGCCGCGCCACCAAACCGGCTCGTAACCTGAGTTCAACGCGCGCTTCTCACATTGCTGATGTAGACAGGAGCAGGCGCATGAGCTTACTTTAGAGTCGCAGGACGGCGCCCCGGGTCGGTCGTCCAGCGGGATCTCTGACCGGCCCCCTTCAGACCAAAGGCGGACATGAGCACGGCACGTTCGCCGGCACGCCGCGGTCCGCTCCTCCAGGAACCCGCAACGCGGGACTTCGACTCCTCGGATCAGGGAGCACGTTAGGCATCAGCTCTCCTCTGAACGAACGGCTGGCGCGTGGCCAGCATTCACCCTTTTTGCGGGAGCAAGGATGAAGCCCACGAAAAAGAATACCGGTACAACTCCATCAGACCAGGCAAACGGCGCGCGAGGGGCGGGGAGAAGTCGCCAGGAATCACCGTATGCGGAGTCACTCCTCGAGGCCTGTGCGGCGACTCCGCGCCTGCAGGCATTCAGTTCGGCCATCGGCGCGGCGGGTCTGGCCACATTGCTCGACGGCAGCGGCCCCATAACGATCTTTGCTCCGACCGATCGTGCATTCGAAAGAATGCCGACCGCTGAACGTACATCGCTGCTGGGAGATTCAAACCGGCTGGCGGACGTCCTCCGTCATCACGTCGTCTCGGGTAAGGTCAGCGCGCCTCGCGCTACGAAGCCGAGGACGGTGACTCCCGAGTTCGGCGACGATCTCGAATTGACCCGAAACGATCGCGGCTTCCATGTCGGTAAAGCGCGCATCGTGAAAACAAACATCAGGGCCGCGAACGGCGTCATTCACGCCATCGACCGAGTGCTGGATCCGGGTTGAGTTAACGAACGCGCAGACTCCGAGATGAGTCAGCTCGACAATACGCGCCAAAAAAGCGCCGCATTTTCACCAAATGCGGCGCTTTTGTTTTCCGTTCGTGGGTAGCACCAGTAATCCTCAAACGTTGGATACTGGCTATGGCTCCCTGCGAACTCTGCGGCAACACGTATGACAAGTCCTTCGAAGTCCGCGCGAGTGATGGAAGCACGCACACGTTCGACAGTTTCGAGTGCGCCATTCACGTCCTGGCGCCCACATGCGATCACTGTGGATGCCGCATCATCGGCCACGGGATCGAGGCGGACGGGCAGTTCTATTGTTGCGCCCATTGTGCCCGCCACAGTGGCGTAAGCGAGGCGGTAGACCGGGTCGAAACCTCGGTGTAGGACCTCGCGGAGGGCTACAATGCCCTCTGACTGCAGCAGTTGCGAGTCCACCACCGCGACGGCAGGGGCGCCAGAGCGGTGGCATCGGTACGCCTGTCGGGAGTGTCTAATCCTTTGATGGCCGAGGGAAAACCGCGTCGGACCTCTCGTAGGGCCGACCGTTCGGTTCGTCCCAACTGAGTCGCCCGAAGGACCCTTACCGAGGTTGATTGCCTTGCAAAGAGCCGATCGCAACCTCAACTGCCGCTTCAACTGCAGGACACCGCAGCTTACTCGTCGCCCTCGTTTACCCTGAGCATCGCGAATCCCCCCGCAGCACCGGGGCGACGCGCGATGCGGTTCCGCGCGGCCGTCCTCATTGTCGCAACGTGGACGGTCTACGGACTCGTCCACGCCGCGTACTGGATCGCGACCGCCCAGTCACGCGAGCCGTGGCCATGGATGCTGGTCAGTGCGCTCATCATGGCCTGGACCTGGGCGGCGCTCACCCCGCTCCTGTTTGCGTTCACCCGGACTGTTGACCCCGCGCGGATAGGCTGGTGGCGCTCGCTCGCCGCGCACGGCGCAACGTTGACCGCACTGGCGCTGTTCATGGGCGCGTTGCGCCTGGCGCTCATCATCGCACTGACGTCGCCGGGCGCTGACGACTGGCGAGTGCTGTTTTCCGGACAGGAGTTCTGGCCTCGCGCGGTCTTCTGGGCTGACGTCAACCTCTTCACGTACCTGGCGGTGGTACTCACCGCCCGGGCGGTCGCGTCCCACCGCCGATATCTCGATCGCACGTTGCGCAC
>DASRPK010000324.1:0-43608 GCA_035646395.1 Gemmatimonadaceae bacterium
TTCAATTTGCAATTTGCAATTTGCAATTTGCAATGTGTCAGGCGCTCAGTCTTCCCACCGCCTGCTCCACCGCCACCCGGATATCCCGGTCGCGGTCCTGCAGCAGCGTCTGGAGCGCCTGACGAGCCGACGGCGTATTGGCGTCGGCCAGCGCCTCGATGGCGCGCAGTCGCATGGCCGTCGGCTTGCGCACCAGCATGCCGCCCGCCTCCGCGGCGCGCACCAGCCGCGCGACGCCGTCCTCGGTAGGGACGGCACCTAACGCCGAGACCAGCGCCGCCTGCACGTCGGGATCCTGCTCGTGGTCGAGTGCCTCGATGAGCCACGGAACCGCGCGCGGGTTCCGCGCTGCGGCAATCGCGTGGACGGCCTGCAGACGGACGTCGGGTGAGCCGTCGTTGAGTGCCTGCAGCAGGGCGAGCAGCGACCGCGACGTCGCCAATCGGCCGAGGGACACCGCCACGGCCTGGCGCACCCGCGACTCGCGATGGGACATGAGTTCGACGAGACGCTTGTCAGCTTCGGTATGACCCAGTTCACCCAGCAATGCGGCCGCGTTCCGGACGACATACCAGCGATCATCAGCCAGCAGGTGTAGTAGCGAGTTGACTGCCGAGGGGCACTGCCGCAGCGCTTCGAGATACACACGCCGCTCGCCAATCACCTCGCTGCCGATCAGGTTGTCGATCAGCACGTCCGCGCCGGTTTCACCGGCAAGACTCAGCAGCCGGGTGCAGGCATCGCGAAGGTCTCGGTTCGATGGCAGAAGGCGTGCGACGCCTTGCAGCATGGTGGGACGCTGCAGCCGCCGAATGCCCATCAGGAAGGCGCGCTTCACGTCGCCCTCGTGAAGCCGCTCGTAGTGGTGATGCATCCGTTGCATTACCTGAACGACGTCAGTCCATTTGTCCTGTGTGGCCAGGTCCTCTGTCGAGCGACCGATATCGTCGACCAACGCGCGTGCCGCTGTTGATTCGGACGCCTGCTCGATGCGCGCGAGCAGATCGGAGAACGATTCGTCGCGGCCCGCGATCCGCATCAGTTGCACCTGCATCATCGCCTGGGAATCCCCAGGTCCACGTGCGCTGCCAGAGCCGGGAAGCGCCGTAACCGCCGGAACCGGCGTGTGCGTCCTCATCGGAGCCGCCTGCGCCGGCATCAAGCCCGGTGTGGGGTGCCTGACGAATCCCGAGCTGCCCAGGTGCACCGTCACACCGGTGAGAAAAAGCCCCATGACCTTTTCATCGAAGGTCGCGCCTTCATCGCCGTGAGCCGGCTCCGACGCCAGCACCTTGGCAATTTCGTAAACGTCCCGAACCGGAACCGCGGCCTCGAACTCCAGTTGGCGAACGGAATGCCCCGCCAGTCGCATCGCCAGATCGCGCAGGGTCGTTACATCCTGGTCCGGTGAATCCAGAACTTCGGCGATGGAAAGCGAGAGTTCACGCAACTGCACAGTCTGCGGCGTCGACGAAAGCTGCATCAGCGCCCGCCTGAGCTCTTCCTTATGCCCTTCCTGCTCGTCAGGCCGATTTGCCAACAGCCAGACCAGGCGGGAAAAGTGCGTGACAAACGGGGAGACGTCTTCCATCCAGAATGGGAACGGGTGTCGCGCGTGGGCCCTGATTACGACAGACGCGCCACACCCGCCCCGGGAAACGACTTATCGCCTCGATTCCCCCCGCGTCGCTGCCTACGGCTTCGTGACCGTTGGCCCCTCGATATGGATATCGAGATTGTGGCTGGCCCGCACGCCAAAAACGCCGTCCGTCGTCACGAGTTTCCCCGGGCCGATCATGTCGGCCGCCGGCGCGGAAAAGACGTCGGTGCCGTTGACCGAGCAGCCGACTTTGCCGCCACGCACCCACATCGAGATTTCGTCGGTGGCTCCCTGCTCGCCCATCTTCGCCGCCGATGGGTTCGCGGTCTTGCCTAACAACGTGTGGGTATCGCCGCCGTCGCGATGACGGACCATGACATTCCCCGTCCCAAACACCACGCAATACAGGTAATTCTGCTTCGGTCCGTTGAGGTCCGTGCCGCCGATGAAGATGCCGTACGACTCTTCGTGCGTGGACGTGCTTTTCGGAGTCTTCGTCATCCGGGCTTTCACCACGTAATCACCAGTCGCCCTGTTCTCGGCGCTCCACAGGATCGCGTGAGGACCACTCGTAAGGTGATAGCCCGTCCCCATCTGGACGAACTTGACGTCACTGATCTTCTGTTCGGAACGATCGGTGCGTCCTTGCCAGCCTTTGACTTGAATGCCCGAGCCGGCGACTCGATTCGTGGGATCGGATTGGGCTTCGGCTATGTGCGCTGCGGCGACGAGAAACAGCGCGATGACTTGAACACGCATATGTAGGCGATGAAAGGAAAAGAAGGAAGAAAGAGGAGCGAACAGCCAGAGGATATTGTATCTCTGTTCACCCGTTCCTGTTTCCTCGATTTGCATTTTGCTTCTTGCTTCTTGCTTCTTGCTTCTTGCTCACCATTGAGATCCATGCCTCCTGCCGCAGAAGGGTTCTCAACCACCACGTCCGTACCGCTTTACTGGTGCGAATATGGACCGGACGACGCTCCGCGCATCCTCGTCCTTCATGGGGGACCCGGCGCGCACCACGATTATCTGTTGCCGCAGTTCCTCCGACTCGCTGAGCGGTACAGGCTGGTGTTCTACGACCAGCGCGGTGGTGGACGGTCGCGCGAAACAGGACCCGGTGAGGTAACCGCACAGCAGAACGTGCAGGACCTCGCGCAGCTGGTCCGCGAGCTCCACCTCGAGCCACTGACGATCATCGGGTACTCATGGGGAGCACTGCTGGCGCTGCTCTATTCGATCGAATCGCTTCGACATCGTACCCTTCCAGCCCCCGCGCGACTGGTCCTGGTGGATCCTGCGCCACTCTCCCGGCCGTACAGGGAAGCGTTCGAGGACGAGTTTGCCCGCCGGCAACGCAGCGAGGCCATTCGCGAGCTGCGAGAGGACCTCACCGATTCAGGTTTGCGCGATAGCGATCCGGATGCCTGGCGTCAGCGGCAGTTCGAGATCGGGGTGGCGCCCTATTTTGCGCAACCTGCCGCCGCGAGCGGACTGACCCAGTTCAGGGTGACCGCAAAGGTTCAGCAATCCGTCTGGCACAGCCTTGGCGACTTCGATGTTATCGCGGATCTGTCGAGCGTCCACATCCCCGCCTTCTTCGTTCATGGGCGACACGACCCGATTCCAATCGACTCGACCGAACGCGCGGCCAGTGCCATGCGCGCGAGGTTGCTCGTCCTTGAGGCGAGTGGCCACGTGCCGTACGTAGAACAGCCAGACGCGCTCTTCGGAGCCATCGAGCAATACCTCGCGGAAACGACCCTGAACGGCGGGACGCAAGATGCCCAACCTGGACGAAAACGATGACGAGTTGTTCGTGACCACGACGGAAATCGATGGACACGCCTACAGCGTCACCGTGAAGATCGATTTCGATGGCATCGAACACGTGGGCTGCCTGCTGTTCCGCGATTCAGAATGGGAAGATGACGAGGGCATTCGAGACCATGGCGCCATCCCGGGCCGAACTCGCGAGGACATCCAGAAAGCGGCGCGCGGATTCACCAACCACGAACTGTTCCTGCGGCATCGTCGCGCAGTGTCCGAGCGTCGCCGGTTCAGTGGTCTGCGTCAACTGACGCAGGACGTCCTCGCGCAGATCCGTTATCTCAACAAAGTCGCGACCTCGATGCGCGCCGGCCTCCTGGATGTCGATGAGGCCGCGTCGGAAATCGCCAATACTGAAGAGCGACTCCACGACATGATCGGCCAGCTGCGCCTGTACGCAGGCGTCGCGAACTGAGGTCGACGGGGACGGATATATTCCGTTCAGCAGGAGGGCAGGAACGTTGCACCCTCTGCACCCTTCGCACCCTTCGCACCCTCATTGTGGATCCGCAGGTCGCTGCGCACTGCCTCACCGAAATAGCACTGCTCTTGGAAGTTCGCGGCGAGAACCCGTTCAAGTCGCGCGCGTTCGTTCACGCCGCGCGAACCATCGGCGAACTGGAAGAGGATGATATCGGGCCGATGGTGCGGTCGAAGGAGGTCGCCAAGCTTCCGGGCATCGGAGCCACGACGATGGCGGTCCTGGCTGACCTCGTCGAGACGGGCGACTCGTCGTATCTCGACGCGTTGAGGGAGACCACCCCGAAGGGACTCATCGAGATGATGCGCATTCCGGGGCTCGGTCCCACCCGCATACACCGGATCCACGAGGGACTCGGCGTCGGATCAGTCGAGGAGCTCGAAGCGGCCGCCCGCGACGGACGACTGGCGAAGCTGTCTGGCTTTGGCCCCAAGACGGCCGACAAGATCCTGCGCGGCATTATCACGTTCCGGGAAACGTCAGGCCAGGTGCTGCACACCGTCGCCCGACCGGAAGCACGCCGGCTTCAGCGCGCGTTAGGCAGGGTTGACGGCATCGATCGCGTCGAGGTGGCGGGCGCGGTCCGGCGGACAGCGGAAGTCGTCAGCGAGATCGACCTGGTTGCCGGCTGCAGCGGCGAACCCGCGCAGATCGCTCCCGGCCTGATGAAGGTCCCCGGCGTCGAAAAGGTTGAAGCAGGACCGGAAGGTTCGCTCGCGTTGCGGCTGATCAATGGCATGCGCGCCCAGCTCCACTGCGTGCCGGTGGCCGCGTTCCCGCTCGCCCACTGGCGCGTCACGGGAAACAAGGAACACTACGAGGCTGTGGTCGCGCGACTTCGTAAACACGGTTTTTCGATACGCGATGACCGTCTCATCGACCAGAAGGGGCGCGTCGTCCGCGATGCTGATGAAGAAGCGATCTATGAACGTGCTGGTCTCGCCTGGATTCCGCTCGAATTGCGCGAGGGACGTGGCGAAATCGAGGCCGCGGAAGCAGGATCGCTTCCCGATCTGATCGAAGCAGCAGACCTGCGGGGCGTGCTGCACTGCCATTCCGAATATTCGGATGGTTCCAGAACGATCGCGGAAATGGTGGAAGCGGCGCGCGAGCGCGGGTGGGCGTACCTGGGAATATCAGACCATTCGCAGGCCGCCTCATACGCGGGTGGACTCACGCGGGACGCCGTCCTGAAACAGCACGACGAAATCGACGCGCTCAACGAGAATCTGGAGGGCTTCCGCGTGCTCAAGGGCATCGAGGCCGATATCCTCGCCGACGGCACGGTGGATTTTGCCGCCGACGACCTGCTCGATCGGTTCGATTACGTGATCGGTTCCATTCACTCGCGATTCGGCATGGGCGAAAAGGAAATGACGGAGCGAGTACTGAAAGCGATGTCCGACCCGCGCCTGACGATTGTCGGCCACCCAACGGGACGACTTCTCCTCAGGCGGGAACCGTTCGCGGTCGACATGAACGCGATGATGGAGCTGGCGGCCGAACAAGGCATCGCGCTCGAGTTGAATTGCGACCCGAATCGGCTGGACCTGGACTGGCGCTGGGTTCAGGAAGCGCTGAAGCGCGGAGTAACCATCGAGATCGGACCAGACGCGCACTCGCCGTCGGAGCTGGGCTTTGTAGACTTCGGCATGCAGATCGCGCGGAAAGGATGGCTCGAGAAGGGAGACGTGCTGAACACGCGCAGCGCCGACGAGGTGATCCAGTTTGCACGCGCGCGTCGCGCAGGACGCGCTGCTCGTAAGGCGAAGCGTGGCTCGTAAGGGTCCGGGGCCGCGGCAGCCACTCTCGCAGCGCCGGCCAAAGATCGCGCAGGTGAAGGGCGCGCCATCGTCGCGCATCCCGAAAAAGAGCCCCCCGACATCGAAAGTACGTCCGGCAGCTCCAAAACCGGGTATCCCCACAACGCTCCAAACAGCACCACAACGCAGTCGCGCTCCAAAGCGCATTCCCCAGGCGAACCTCGGCCGGCACGCGGCCGAGGTCTTCGAGAAACTCTTTGCGCTGTACCCCGACGCTCACTGCGAGCTGGATTACCAGAACGCGTTTCAGCTGCTCGTTGCGACCATCCTGAGCGCGCAGTGCACCGATCAGCGCGTGAACATGGTCACGCCGACACTGTTCGCGCGGTACCCCGATGCCGCCGCACTCGCCGCCGCGCGCCAGGAAGACGTGGAAGAGATTATTCGCAGCACCGGCTTCTTCCGCAACAAGGCGCGGAACCTGATCGGCATGGCCGGCGCCGTGGTGGATCGCCACGCGGCCAACATCCCCGCCACGATGGACGAGCTCGTCCTCCTTCCCGGCGTCGGCCGAAAGACCGCCAATGTCGTACTCGGCAACGCCTGTGGGATCAATGAAGGCGTGGTCGTCGATACGCACGTCCAGCGCCTGTCGGCGAGGCTGGGCCTAACGAGTCAGGCCGATCCCGGGAAGATCGAGCGCGACCTGATGGCGTTGTACGACCGCGATCGCTGGACCCTGCTGTCGCACCTGCTCATCTGGCACGGCCGTCGCGTCTGCTATGCCCGCAAGCCCCGCTGCGCCGAGTGCGCCCTCAATACGATTTGCCCGTCCGCATTCCGCGTCTGAGCTACCAGGCAATTCCTGCCCGTCTACCCGTCTGCCCGTTTACCCGCTTACCCGTTTACCCGTCGTTTAGATTCCAGCCCGTCCCTCACCACGCCCCATGAAGAAAGCAACGATCGTTACCTCCAAAGGCACGCTTGTCGCCGAGTTGTATGACAAGGAAGCGCCCAACACCGTCGCCAACTTCGAGAAGCTCGCCAACAGTGGGTTTTATGATGGAACACGGTTCCATCGCGTCATTCCCGACTTCGTAGTACAGGGCGGCGATCCCTATTCAAAGGGCGGCGAGCACGCCAAAGGGCCTGTAGGAACGGGCGGCCCGGGCTGGAAGATCAAGTGCGAAACAGCCGGAAACCCACACAAGCACAAGCTCGGAGCACTGTCGATGGCGCATGCGGGCAAGGACACCGGCGGAAGCCAGTTCTTTGTCGTGTTGAGTGAATCGAATACGCGCCATTTGAATGGCGTTCACACCGTCTTTGGCCAGGTCACCGAGGGGCTCGACGTTATTCCGCAGATCAGGCAGAATGATGAGTTGACCTCAGCACGCGTCGAATAGTTTTTAGCACCCATTGCACCCTCCGCCCCCTTCGCACCCTCCAAATGTCTGAACTCGAACCCGGCGACAAGCGCTCCGCGTTTCTCGGCATGATCGTGACCACGGTAATCCTCTTCATCTTTGCGTTCGGCATCGTGCAGTGGACAAATTCGAAGTTCGCGGGCGCCGAATCGCACGGGGAAACGACCACAAAGCACTAGCCGGTTGGCAGTCTCCCGGCGGAGCCGATGTCATGACGCCGGATCCCAGGACAGAACCGCCGCTCTGCGTTGACCTCGATGGCACTCTGATCGAGGGTGACACGCTTCATCTGTCCTTGCGCCACCTGGTCCGTACCGCACCGTGGAAGCTTCTCGCGTTGCCATTTATCCTCGTCCGGGGACGTCCGGCGTTGAAGGCCTGGGTGGCCCGCCAATACATCCCTGACCCTGCGGGTCTGGTCTGGCGCACCGAGGTCCTCGAGTTCCTCAAGCTTGAACGCGACCGCGGCCGCCGGATCATCCTCACGACCGCAGCCAACCGGGCCGTCGCAGACGTTATCGTGGCCCACCTCGGGTTGTTTGATGGGGTAGTAGCCACAGAATCAGGCGCAAACATCAAAGGAAGCCTGAAAACAGTCCATATACGTAAGTCGTTGTCATGCAACGACTTCGACTATATCGGCGACAGTCAGGCCGACCTCCCGATCTTCCAGGTGGCCCGTGTTGGCTACCTCGTTGCCCCGTCAACCTCACTGAGTGCGGCCGCGAAATCAGTGGGACGAATCGCGAGAGAATTCCACTCGGGAAAGGGTAAGTAACCCAAGCCGCAGCCTGAGCGATCGGGACGTGGTAGTTTTGGCGCCTGCCCGCCTGCCCGCCTGCCCGCCTGCCCGCCTGCCCGCCTGCCCGTTTACCCGTTTACCCGCTTACCCCGATGTTATCGCGCGACCAGGCTCTCGAGTTGATGCACGAGTACACCGCGAGCGACTCCCTGCGAAAGCACATGTTGGCCGTGGAAGGTGCAATGCGTGCCTATGCCGAACGATTCGGTGAGAACGTCGAGGAATGGGGACTTGCCGGTCTCCTTCACGATTTCGACTACGAACGCTGGCCTAACGATGCGCACTCCCCCGACCAGGAACATCCGGCCGAAGGCGTTCGGATCCTCCGTGGGCTGGGCGTCCAGGAGCCGATCCTCCAGGCGATCCTCGGTCACGCGCGCTACAGCGGTGTCCCGCGGGAAACGCTCATGGCGAAGACATTGTTCGCCGTCGACGAACTGACCGGCCTCATCACCGCCACCGCTTTGGTGCGTCCTTCGAAGAGCCTTAACGATATGGACGTTCGCTCTGTCCAAAAGAAAATGAAGGACAAGGCATTTGCCCGCGGCTGCAATCGCGAGGACATCGTCGAAGGCGCCGCGGCGTTGGGAATCGACCTCCCGGAGCACATTCAGTTTGTGCTCGACGCGATGCGGACGCGGGCAGATTTGCTGGGTCTAAGCGGAATGAGCGCAGCGCCCGCGTGACCACGCCAGAAATCAACGGTTCACCCCCCGAGCGCGTTCTGAGGAGGACATTACGCAACCCATCAGTGACCGCTATCGCCCTCCCTGTCAGCCCGGACGCCCACGCGGCGCCGGCTCGTGCCCGCACCGTGTCTAATGACGCGTCGCGTGATGCGTCGCGCGAGCGCGAGCACGCGCTTGTTGTCGCGGCCCAACGCGGCGAAACGGAGGCGTTTGCGGAGCTGGTGAAGCTGCATCAGCGGCGGGCGTACGCGGTGGCGCGTGCCATCGTGCTCACCCACGAGGATGCGGAGGATGCGGTACAGGAGGGCTTCCTCCACGCGTATCGCGCCCTCGACCGGTTCCTGCCTGATCAGGCATTCGGGGCATGGCTGCATCGCATCGTCGCCAACGCAGCACTCGACATCACGCGCCGCAAGAAAGTCCGCGACGCCGATGCATTGACCGATACGATCGCTTCGCCGTTCCGCGATCCGGGCGAATCGGATGAACTGCGGCGGCGGTTGCGGCAGGCGTTGACCACACTGGGCGAACGGCAGCGCGCCGTGATCGTCCTGCATGACATTGAAGGATTCAAGCATTCCGAGATCGGACGCATGCTCGGCATCCCCGAAGGGACAGCCAGGTCCGACCTTCACCACGCACGGGCGCGGTTGCGCCAGGAACTGGGTTCAGTCCGGAGCCATCTATGAACATTGTGCACGACGACGACCGCGATCCTCGCGACGAGGAGTTGCACGCCGCTTTGCGCACCGAATACGCCTCACCCGGCGACGGTTCGTATTGGGCATTCCTCGAGCGCCGCATCATGGCGCGCATCACCGCTGAGGGAACGCGCGAGTGGTGGTCCTACTTCCCCAGCTGGAGCCGCGTCGGCCTGGCGGCGGCGGCGCTTGCGCTGGCCGTTGCCGGTGTGGCGGCGTGGCAGACGCGAAAGGCCCAGGACCTGGTGGCATGGCAGGAACTGCTGGAGTCGCCGAACGAAATGCCGATGATCGAATCCGCCGGTGGGGAGCGTACCAGCCGGCGGGAAGCCACCCTGCGCTATCTCATCACGCGCTAGGAGTGCGCGTCGTTATGCAACAATCCAAGAATCTCGCGATCGCATTTCTCCTTGGCGCCGTCGTCGTTGGCGGTGCCCTGGGATTCACTGCTGACCGCGTCATGCTTCGCGATCGCATCAGTCGACCGGAAGGTGGGCGGCCTTCACTCGCCGACCGCCTCCAGCTCGACGTCACGCAGCGCGCGCGCCTCGACTCGATCATCGACGAGCGGCATCGCCGGATGGACCTGGTGATGGCGCCCGTCCGGCCCACGCTCGATTCCATCAAGCAGCGGGCCCGCGACGAAATCCGCCTCATCCTCACCCCCACGCAACTGGCGGAGTTCGAGAAAGTGCTCGCCGAGATGAACGGCAATAACAACACCAAGACCCGCGACGACGACAACTAATGCGTTACTTCGTTTTAGCCGCGCTCGTACCGGCGGCGCTTTCGGCACAGCCATTACAGGACTCAGCGCGCCCGATTTCGCTCGGTGAGGCGGTTCAGCTCGCGCAACAGAACGCGCCGCAGATGGTGGCGGCACGGAACAACATCAATGCGAACGAAGCGACGGTCCGCACGCGTTGGTCTGCGTTCCTGCCCACGTTGAGCGGTAACGTCTCCTCGTCGTGGGGCGCCGGTCAGGTGTTCGACAACAAGGGCGACATCGTCAGCCGCAACAACGTGACACCGTGGAACTGGAGCCGTCGTGTCTCGGCGAACTGGCTGGTGTTCGACGGCGGCGACCGGAATTTCCAGCTGCGCGCCGCCCGCGCGAACGTCGACGCAGCCGAGGCCAACGCGGTCGCGACAGAGTTTTCCGTCGCCTATTCCGTTTCGCAGCAGTTCTACGCCGCGCTGGCGGCGCGTGAAAGTCGCGCCGCGGCCGTGACGGCGCTGGCCGAGGCCGAGCAGAACCAGCGTGCCGCAAATGCCAGAATCGCCAGCGGCGCCGCGACACGCTCGGACTCGTTGCGCGCGGTGATCTCCGTCGGGAACCAGCAGCTCGCGGTCATGACCGCCGAGAATGACCTGCAGAATGCAAACGCCGCGCTGACGCGACTCGTCGGCACGCCTTTCACGGTGACTGCGGCTGAATCCGACACCGCGCTGTCCCCCGTCTCGGTGGATAGCGTGGAGCTGGCGCGCCTTCTGGATAGTTCACCGGCGATGCGTTCGGCGCAGGCAAGCGTCGCCGCCGCCAGCGCCGGTGTGCGGTCGTCGAGAACTGATTATTGGCCGTCGATCACGACGAGTTACGGCCTGACGAACAACATTGCCGACACCAGCTTCGCGTTCTGGCAGGGTCGGACGCTGCAGAACAAATCGTTTTCGCTGTCGATGAGCGTCCCGATCTTCAACGGGTTGGGTCGTGAGGAGACGGTACAGCGCGCAAAGATCACCGAGATGAACGCGCGCGCCACGTTGCGGGACGCGCAGTTGCTCGCCCAGCAACAGCTCGTGCAGTACTTGGGCCAGCTCCGGCTCGCGCAGGCGCGAATCGCGATCCTGCAGGCGTCGCTCGAAGCGGCGCAGGAAGACCTTCGTGTGCAGCAGCAGCGTTATGCGCTCGGTGCGTCGACGCAGCTGGAACTTCTTACGACGCAGACCCAGTTGAACAGTGCGCGGTACAATCTCGTGAATGCCCGTTACCAGGTGCGCATTGCCAAGGCGCAGCTGGAGCAGTTGCTCGGGCGCGAGATCCGATAACCAACACCCTGAACTTGTGAACACTTCGATGCCTACCATCGTCCGCCTTGGTGCGGCTCTTTATCGCCGGGGCCGGTCGGGATTGGTGCTGGTGATGTTCGTTCTTGCCGCCGGAGCGTGCCGGCGGGAGAAGGAACAGACCGTCCCGATTGAAACGGCCGCCGTCGCGCGCCGGACCATTGTGTCCGAGGCCACCGCGTCGGGCCAGGTGGAGCCGATCAACGTCATCGAGGTGAAGTCCAAATCCTCAGGACAGATCATCGAAATGACCGTGGAAACGGGTTCCCTCGTGAACCGTGGGCAGCTCCTGATCCAGCTCGATCCCCGTGACGTGCAGCAGCAGCTGCAGCAAGCCGTGGCCGATTCGGTCGCGGCAAGCGCGAAGCTCGCGGTGTCGCAGGCGCAGAAGGAGCGCAACGACAAGATGTTCGCCGACAAGATCATTACCGCCCAGGAGTATGAAGCGTCGCAGATCGACTACGCGAACGCCGTGGCGGCCATGATCCGGGCGCGTTCGGCGGTCGACATTGCCGATCAGCGCCTCGAGGAAGCGCGGGTCGTTGCGCCGGTGGCCGGCACCATCATCGAGAAGCCCGTCTCGTTAGGTCAGGTCATCGCCTCGGCAACCAACAGCGCCAGCGGCGGGACGGTCCTGCTCAAGATGGCCAACCTCACCCGGGTGCGCGTGCGCGCGTTGTTCAACGAGACGGACATCGGTGCGGTCGTTCCCGGACAGCCGGCGAACGTCACCGTGGACGCATTTCCCGATCGGCCGTTCGGCGGCATTGTCGAGAAGATCGAGCCGTCGGCGGTCATTCAGTCCTCGGTCACCATGTTCCCGGTGCTGGTCACCCTCGACAATCGCGAGGGACTGCTGAAGCCAGGCATGAACGGCGAAGTCACCGTGCTGGTCGAGCGTCGCGAAGACGTCCTGGCCGTGCCGAATGATGCGGTCCGCCAGACCCGTGAAGCCGCCGCCACGGCCACGCTCATCGGATTGAACCCCGATAGCGTCGTCGCCGCGGTGCGGGAACAGATGCAGGCGATGGGCGGCGGCGGGATGGGCGCGCCTAACGGCAATGGCAATGGCAATGGCAACGGAGGGCGCCGCGGCGAGTCGCGTGGCGACGTCGATATCGCCGTCATCCAGGGTGGTGAGCAGAGTGGCCGCAGTGGACGTCAGAGCCTGCCCGAGGTGACCGATGCGCAGTGCAAGCAGGTGACCGACGCATTCGCCAAGGCGCCAACGGCCCAGCCGACGTTGCAGGGACTCCGCGCCAAGGTGCAGGCCGGGGAGATCGACCAGCAGCGGTCGCGGGCGATCTCCGACTCGATTTACAAGTCACTCGGCCTGGATTCGCAGGTTGCGCGTGCCTGCCAGTTCCGCGGGCGCCAGGGTGGACGCGGTGGCCAGGGCGGCGGCACGACGGGCGGCAATACCGCCTCCAACGCGCCTAACGCGGGTGGCGGAGAGAACACGGGCGGCCGTCGCGGCGGCCGGCGGACGTCGGCGGCGGCCATGATGGCCGGCCTGGACGTGCCGGTCAGCCAGGCGATCGCGCGGCCCTCACGGCCCGCGCTGGTCTTCGTCTCGTCCGGCACATCGTTCGTGCCCCGCGTCATCCGCGTGGGGATGAGCGACCTCGATTACACCGAGGTGTCGAGCGGACTCCAGGAAGGGGAGCAGGTGCTGTTGCTGTCCGCGCTGTCCATGCAGGCACGTCGCGACTCCGCCACGCAGCGGATGCGCAGCATGAGCGGCGGTGGCCTGCCGGGCGCCCCGGGCGCGGGTGGCCCTGGTGGCGGCGGTCCGGGTCGCGGCCGCGGTCAATAGGAGACGACAGATGCTGTTCGGTGAAATCATCGCGGTTGCGTTAGGCGCGCTGCGTGCCAACAAGCTGCGCTCCATGCTCACGATGCTCGGCATCGTGATCGGAGTCGGCGCCGTCATCGCGATGATTGCGCTCGGCAACGGCGCCCAGCAGCAGGTGAACGACCGTATCAAGGCGTTAGGCACCACGTTGCTGACCGTTCAGCCCGGACAGCAGCGTACGGGTGGCGGGTTCGCATCGGAAGCCGATCGCGCACCGCTGACCATGAAGGATGCTGCGGCCCTCGAGGAGCGAGCGACCAACATCGCGGCGGTCCAGCCACAGATGTCGCGCAACTTCCAGGTGCAATACCGGAACCGGAACACGAACGTGCGCGTACTGGCGACGTCGGCGAATTATCCCGAGGTGCGGAACTACAAGATGCAGTTCGGGCGGATGTTCACACCCTCCGAGGACAACGCCAAGCAGCGCGTCGCGGTTCTCGGGCCGGCGGTCCTCACCAACCTCGAGATCACCAGTCCCGAGGCAATTATCGGCGAGCCCATTCGCATTCGCGGCATCCAGTTCACGGTCGTCGGCGTGCTCGCGTCAAAGGGGTCAGGCACGGGTTTCGGCAATCCGGATGAACAGTTGCTGATTCCGCTGCAGACGGGACGGTACCGCATCTTCGGCAATGATCGACTCAACGAGATCGGCGTATTGGCGAAGAACGAAGACGGCATCCCGCTCGCGATGGCGGACATCCAGCGGATCCTGCGGCGTGAGCACAAATTGCGCGCCAACCGGCCCGACAACTTCCAGATCCGCAACCAGTCGGACTTCCTGACCAACCTGGCCGAGACGACGCAGGTCTTCACGCTGCTCCTGGCCGGTATCGCCGCGGTCAGCCTCATCGTTGGCGGCATCGGCATCATGAACATCATGCTGGTGTCGGTCACCGAGCGAACGCGCGAAATCGGTGTCCGGAAGGCGTTAGGCGCGACCCGGATGAATATTCTGTTCCAGTTCCTGATCGAGGCGGTGGTGCTGTGCCTCCTGGGGGGCGCTATCGGCGTGGCCCTCGGAGCCGGCGGCGCCGAGCTGCTGAATCGCACGTTCAACTGGACCACGAAGGTCGCGCCGGAGTCGATTGGGCTCGCGTTCGGTTTCTCGGCCGGTGTTGGACTCATCTTCGGCGTCTGGCCAGCCCGCCGAGCCGCCACGTTAGATCCGATTCAGGCGCTTCGTTACGAGTAACAGCACTCAGCTGAAAAAAACGGGGAGCCTCCAGCTCCTCGTTTTTTTTTGCCACTCGGGAAATGCTGGTGGTGAACTCGAGAGATTCATGAAAACCATGGGAACTCGGATTCACCCGGATTGAATCGAATTACTGCGGAGTTGGTCAGGCGCTCGGGTACTGGGCCCTGCGCCTTTCGAGCTCTGCGCCTTTTGAGCCCCTACCCTCTACCCCCCCTACCCCTTGCCCCAAGCTATATCGCCCGATATATCTTAGTCCGTCCGATATATCTTAGAGGTATCTTTATGCATGGCAATTGCGGTGGTGGCCCGAAACATGGTGCTGGGCGTGGCGGATGGGGATTCGATCCGAGCGGCGCCTGGTTCTGGGGAGGTCACGGACGGGGCCGAGGTGGTCCATTCCGGCGCGGAAGGGTCTTCGAGCAGGGAGACCTGAAGTACGTCATCCTGCGGCTTCTCTCAGAGAAGCCCCGGCACGGCTACGAGATCATCAAGGAGCTCGAAGAGCGCTTCAGCGGCGCCTACGCCCCCAGCGCGGGCACGGTTTATCCGACCTTGGCCCTCCTTGAGGACCTCGGCTATGCCAGCGTGACCCCCGAGGAAGGGGGCAAGAAGGTTTATTCGATAACTCCCGAAGGGCAGAAGTATCTGGATGAGAACAAAGGCGCCGTCGAGGACATCTTCGAGCGTATCCAGGACTTCGGATCGAGCATTTTGAGCGAATCGATGATGGACGTAAATCGCGCTTTCGGTCGCCTTGCTCGTGCCACTTACACGACAGTACCGTGGCAGTCTGGCGACAAATCAATTACTTCTTCGTTGAAGGAGATCCTCGAAAGAGCTGCCAATGAGATCGAGGAGCTGTCGAGGAAGAAACCGGCGTAGCTCAAGGCACCTCTTGAGCAAGGGGTTCGTTCGGCTTTACCCCAGACCGTCCCCGATCAATCTTAGAGTGGGTCGCCAACAGGCGGCCCATTCGGCTTTCCGGGCCCTGAACGGGTTTCTCTGGGCACGATGGCCAGTTCCATATTGGTCCCCTTGAGACTACCCCCGACCACATGACTGCCGAACCCGCCCGAGGCGGGGGTTCCGGCGGCACGCAGAACACGGGCACCGGCATGGCGGCAACGACCGAATTCGCCGCTGCTCCGCTCCGGCCTCACCTCGAGGAGCACCCTACCGGCAAACGACTGCTGATCCTGTCGTTTACCGCGTTAGGCGTCGTGTACGGGGACATCGGCACCAGTCCGTTGTACGCGATCAAGGAGTGCTTCAAGCCGCTTTACGGCCTGGCCGTCACGAACGCGAACGTCTATGGCGTCCTGTCGCTGATCATCTGGTCACTGATCCTGATTGTGACAGTGAAGTACGTCGGCTTCATCCTGCGGGCCGACAACAAGGGAGAAGGAGGTGTCTTCGCGCTCCTGGCGTTGGTCCTGCAGCGCCCAGTGGAAAAGGGTAAGCGATTCCGGCGAACGACCCTCATCATGCTTGGGCTGTTCGGCGGTGCCTTCCTCTACGGCGACGGCATCATTACTCCCGCGATCTCCGTGCTCGGCGCGGTCGAGGGTCTCGAAGTCGCAGCACCGGGACTTCCACAGGGAGCCATAGTTGCAATCGCTGCGCTCATCATCGCAGTCCTTTTTTACTTTCAGGACCACGGCACGGCGAAAGTGGGAGGACTGTTCGGCTGGATCATGCTGTTCTGGTTCATCAGCATTAGCGCGCTCGGAGTGCGTGGCATCGCCCAACACCCCGAGATCCTGTTTTCATTCAGCCCGACCTATGCGGTCGCTTTCTTCGCGGCGCATCCGCTCGCCTCATTCCTCGTTCTCGGCGCGGTTGTGCTGGTCGTGACCGGCGGGGAGGCGCTCTATGCAGACATGGGTCACTTCGGACGACGCCCCATTCGCGTGGTTTGGTTCGCCATGGTTCTGCCGGCGCTGTTACTCAATTATCTCGGGCAGGGAGCGTTGTTGCTCGCCGAGCCGACAGCGGTCGACAACCCGTTTTTCCGCCTGGTGCCATCGTGGTTCCTGTATCCGATGCTGATCATCGCGACGCTGGCCGCAATCGTCGCATCGCAGGCGTTGATCTCCGGCGCGTTTTCCCTGACCCATCAGGCCGTGCAACTCGGGTATACGCCGCGCGTAACGATCGTGCACACCTCCAAGCAGGAAGCTGGTCAGATCTACATCCCCGAGGTGAACAAGGCGCTGGCGGTCGGCACCCTACTCCTGGTATTCGGATTCGGCTCGTCGACTGCGCTGGGTGGCGCCTACGGCGTGGCGGTGACTGGCACGATGGCCATCACCACTGTCCTGTTCTGCGCCATCGCTCGCGAACGATTCGGCTGGACACCGTTACAGATCGGGGCCTTCTTCACTTTTTTCCTCTCCCTGGACCTCGCGCTGTTCACCGCGAACCTGCTGAAGATCAAGACGGGTGGCTGGGTTCCGATCGCCATCGCGTTAGGTGTGTTCATCCTGATGACCACATGGAAACGCGGCCGGGCCCACTTGCGCTCGATCCTCGCCGAACGGTCGCTGCCGGTCTCCGAGCTGATCGAAAGCCTGGAGCGATCGAAGATCGTGCGCGTAGCCGGCACGGCAGTCTTCATGACGTCCGAGTCCGAGGGGACGCCGGTGGTGTTGTTACATCATCTCAAGCACAACAAGGTCCTGCACAACCAGGTGCTGCTCCTGTCGATCATCGTGCGCGCGGAACCCGAGGTGCCGGCTGCGGAGCGCATCATGGTCGAGGACCTCACGAGCGGCATCTATCGGGTGAAGGCATTCTACGGATTCATGCAGCAGCCTAACGTGGAGGAGATCCGCGCCCGCTGCGCCGAGGCCGGGGTCCGTACCCGGCGCATGGAGACGACATATTACCTCGGGCGAGAGCAGCTGATCCCGGTCGGCGGGAGCGGCATGGCGCGCTGGCGCAAGAAGGTCTTCAGCGTCATGTCAAGGAACGCGCAATCGGCGACGCAATACTTCGGCATCCCGCCCAATCGCGTCGTGGAGCTCGGAGCGCAGATCGAATTCTAGCCACACAGTCGGTGGCTGAGCTCCGCGCTTCCCCAAGCTCCCTCGACGATCAACGGCAGCTATTCGACGAGAAGAGCTCAATCGATCAGCGTGTCATTCGTGATACCTAACGCCAAGCGGACAATGGCCCGTCCACAGGCCGCTCCGAACAGGTTCCCCGTTCCACAATAACCACCGGTCGCCCAGACGCCGGGCCGGACGTGCTCGAGCACCGGCAAGCCATTTTCGGTGTAGCCGGCCGTGGCGGCCCAGCGGTGGGTCACGCGTGGCTCGACGCCGATCACTTCGCGGAAACGGCGCTCGAGCGCGTCCTGCACCGGACGGGTTACGGTTGTGTCCATCGTTCGCTCGGCGTCGCCGCCAACGTCGCGGCAGCCGCCGAATGCGATCGTGCCGTCGGGGAGTTGTTGGGCGTAGTCCCATCCGCCTCTCGCCGAGATGGCGTGCGGCAGCAAGCCGGCAGGGTGAGGACCGGAGGCCAGCATCTGCAGCCGCATTGGCCACACGCGCCCCGCCAGCTCCGGCAGGATCGTCGCAAGCGTGCCGTCGACCGCCACGATCACCAGGCGACAGCGCACCACTCCATCGGAGGTGTCGACCCTTCCCTCCGCGAGCTTTTCGACCTTCGAGTCTTCGAACAGGTGCGCCCCGGCAGCGCCAACGGCTTCGGCCTCGAGGCGGCACCGGGTGAGTGGATCAATCACTGCGTCGTCGACGACATGGACGCCAACGCCTAACGGGCCGTCGTACCACTCGACGGGAAACGTGGCCTCGCGCAACATGGCGAAATGCTGGCGGCAATCGGCCTCGTCTTCTGCATCGTGCGCCAGTCGCAGGTAGCCAACACGGCGGGCGATCGATGGAAACCGGTGCACCAATCGTTCGCGTTCCACGATGGTGCCGGAGTACATGCGGGCGGCACGGTCCACCCCATACGCCTCGGCGGCCTTGTGGTAGAACAACGACGTCCCCCCGCGCAGCAGTCCGCCATTTCTCCCCGCGGCCGCATTTCCGATACTCCCCGCATCGACGCCAATGACCGAAACTCCCTCGCGCAGCAGGCGATCGATGCACGCGAGTCCACTGCCGCCCAATCCCACGACACAGACGTCAGCATGGTGCTCGCCGCGCAGCGCCGGATATGGCGCGCCGGCAGCGGCGGTCGTGTCCCAGAGCGACGGCGACTGACTCAGAAGTATGTGGCGAAGGACGCGAGCAGACGCGCAAACTCGCTGCGGTTGTTGAACCGGTCGTATTCCCAGCCCCGCACCAACTCGAACTTGATCACCGATTCGCTTGTCGGCCTGAAATTGATGCCCGCACCCGCCTGTCGCACGTGCTGCCCGACGGCGTCGGAATCGAGGTCAATGGCATCGACGCGCGCCTTGAGCGTGAAGGTGCTTCCCGGTGCGGTGCGAATCAGCCCGGCGCCGATGTCGCGCGCCACGTCCAGGTACCATCCCGCCTGCCGGGTGGCATACGTGCCGCGCAGGCCCGGCGGAATGTCGGCCCGCGCCAGCGCGCCTTCGCCACTGAAGCGGAACCCGGCGACGGTCACCTCGGCGTCAAAGACGCCTAACGTGAGGTCGCGGCGCTCGTCCACCGCCGTGCCGTCGATGCTGAACTGGTTCCAGGCGCCGTGGTGCCCGGAGACGCCGACCTCGTAGCCCACGGCCGGGCTCCACGCCAGGCGGCCGACGAACGCCGGTGAACTGTTCTGGTCCTCGCTGTTCCCCCTGCCTAACGGGATCCGTGTTCCTTCGGGCGACTGCGTCACGAGACCGTCGTGGAACCCGTTGGTCAGGTACGCCTCCCACGTGAGCCGTCCCTGCCGCCCGGCGGGGACCTGTCCCAGCACCCCGAAGCCCGGTTCGGATAGCGCAACGCCGAGGATCTCCGTGGAGACCAGCGGCCGGTCGGTGAACTCGTTGAGCGGACTGTCGTGCGACAGATTGAAGCGGCCCAGCGGGGAAAGAAGCATTCCGCCTCGTATCGTCAGCGCTGGATGAATGCGAACGTCGATCGCAGCGTATTCGAGCTTGATCTCCTCACCCGCTTCCTCGAATTCCAGCTCGGCGGCCATCCGCACAAAGTCGCTGACACGAGTCGACGTGAAGATGTTGAAGCGCTTCGCCTCGAACCCGGACTCCGCAGTCAGACCATCGACACGCTCGTACCGGGCGTGCGCCTCGGCGTAGCCGCCGATGGCCGTGCGCCCCAGTAACCGTGTCTGGTATGGCTTGTCGTAGACACCGCCCCGCACGAACGGGCGCGTCGTGTCGGCGCGAACGGTGTCCCGTTGTTGCCCGATGACCGATGAGGACATTGCTGCCAGAAGAACGCCTGCCAGGAGGGTGTACTTCATCCGGCACCCACTTCGATAACCAGCTCATCACCATTCGCTGCCACGGGATACCGCGTGAGCGAGCGACTCGCCGGCCCGCGCATAACGCGGCCCTCGCGGTCGTACTGACTGCCGTGACAGGGGCAGGCGAGCCCCGGACCTCCCAGATCGACGGTGCACCCGCGATGCGTGCAGATCGACGAGACGGCGGCAAAACCACCGCCATCGAGCACGAGCAGATACACCGGATCTTCCCACCCCTCCGGCATCAGACGCAGCGAACCACGTGGCTCGGCGAGTTCCGGATGTTGGCGGAGCGAAAGTCGGATGCGCCCGTTCTCGAGCGGCACGCGCCTGGTTACCAGCGACGCGCATGAAGGAAGCAGGACTACCGCGAGCGCAGCCGTCCCCGAGCGCACGAAGGCGCGTCGATCACAGCCCATCAACGTGACCCGACGAATTCGACGAGCGCCGCCCGATCAGCGACGTTCAGCGCCTCGAACAGGTTGCGTGCACGCAGCGCTTCACCGCCGTGCAGCAGGATTGCTTCTTCGATCGTCCGTGCCCGGCCGTCGTGCATCAGGAAGACTTCGCCGTTGAGGAACTGGCGGATCAGCCGCATCCCCCACAGAGGAGTCGTGCGCCACTCACGACCGGTCGCCTGACCGTCGGGCCTGTGATCGGCGAGCGCGTCACCCATGTCATGCAGCAGCAAGTCTGAATACAGCTGCACCGGTTTGTTGGAGAGAGCCGCGACGGTGGCCGTTCCCGTATGCAGGACCGGAACGTGACACAACGCGCAGCCAACGTCGCTGAAGAGCACTGAACCTCTTTCGCGCGCGGCGTTAGGTGCACCGGCCGCTGGAGGGGCCAGCAGCCGCAGGTAGTTCACGACCGCGAAGACCGTGCCGGCGGGCACTTCGGGTTCCGGCACGGCGTCCACCGCGTCGAAGGGATGCCCCGAGACGACATTCCGGTTCTCGACAGACAGGAAATCGGTAGTGATGCCCATGTCCTGGAGGTACGCCTCGACTGTTTGCTGCAGAATGGAGCTCGTTTGTGCCTTGCGGCCGAACCGGCCGACGCGGAGCGTGCTTCCGCTACCCGGTTCCGATTCCGGCACCCAGGCCGGTGGCGTGACCCAGTTCGGCCGGCCCGAGATTCCATCGCCATTCGCGTCGTTCGGATCAGCACGAGACAGAATCTCCGATTCCGGGATTGCCTCGATCAGCCCCGCACCAAAAACCGGCGGAGGCAGGCGGAGCGACACCGGGACGCCATGAGGCAGCGGCTCGGCGACGGCGCCGGAAATGGCACGATCCTGGATCTGCGGGCCGCCTAACGAAGCGTGCATGCCGTCGTCCGGGGACCCGATGCGCATCAGCGCGTTCTCGGGACGCCCGCGGCCGTCGCCGCTGTGGCACGCGGCACAGGAGACGTCGTTGAAGATCGGACCGAGTCCCGTAGACGCAGAGAACCGGCGACCGAACTCCTCGTCGCCGCGAATGAATGCCGACAGCTCCGCCGGTGACAGCCCATCGACCGGACCGTCAAAGACATCTCCCGGATCGGGAGCCGAGGTCAACAGGTCACTGCAGGCGGCGAGGGTGAACGCCAGGACGGCGACCACGCCCCACAAGCCGCGTTTACTCACATCGCGGGGCCATCCCCGCCCCGACGAATTATTAGGCATACCAATCTGATGATTTAGGTATGCCTAACTTATTGGAGACCCGTACCCAAATGCAAGACCGGCGGCTGGGACCCGAGAGTCACCCAGCCGCCGGCCGCGGGGAAAACGTGTTATGCGATACGAAGCGTGCGTGCTGTTATGGCCTTCTTCATCAATTCGGACTTGAGCTTGGCCTGCGGGGCACTCTCCTTCAGCAACTCCTTCAACGTCTTTACCGATCGCTCCATGTCCGCCTTCAACGTGGTCTTTGCGGGATCCAGGTCATATTCGACCATCGGCGGACGGGTACGGATGAGGCCCCCGCGAGGAACGGTGATTGCCCGCACCGGGCCGAGGCTCCCGCTTCTGAAGAAGAAGTTCTCGCCCTCAACCTCGGAGGCCTTCGCGGCTACGACACGGATGGTCTGTGTCTGGCCGCCGCTGTAGACGCGCAGCTCGACGTTGTCGCCGGCCTTCACCTTCTCCATTTCGCGGTTGAGCCGGTTGATCCGGGCGTTGCTCGCCTGCCAGTCGCCCGCATCTTCGTTTGCGACACGCAGGTCAACGCCGTTGATGGACGTGATCCTGTCTCCTTCGTCGATGCCCGCCTTGGCGGCGGGACCTTCATCGGCGACCCCGATCACCAGTACGCCTAACGTGTCACGGCGGCTGCCGTTTCCACCGAGCGAAATCCCGAGCACGGCGCGGTCGGCCGCACGTCGGCGCGACATGCCGGTGGACGTCGTAAACGTCTGATTGTTCAGTTCGTCCGCGGTGACGGTCTTCACACGAACCGTGCGCGTGTTGCCATCGCGATAGACGCGAAGCTCGACCTCGTCCCCGGCCTTCTGTTTCTCGAGCTCGCGAATCAAGCGGCGATTCGCGACTCCTTCCATGTCTGTCTCACCCGCATCTGCCGGGGAGAGACGAAGGTTCACGCTGTTCACCGAGACCAGGCGGTCACCCTCTTCGATCCCCGCCTTTTCGGCCGGCCCATCGCGGGTGACCGACTCGACCAGCAGTCCCAGCGTGTCACGCCTGCCTGACGTGCGCGTCGAGACGCCAATCATTGGCCGGTCCGGATCGGTGGCGAAGCTGTAGGCAAAGCCCCCCTGGGGGACGCGCTCTACACGTACCTGCGCGCTTCCGTCAGACACCACCATCGCGAGCGCGGGAAGCAACAACAAAGCTCTCATAAGAACTCCTCGATTCAATTCGGTTTCGTCTGTACGTCACTCAGTGCCGCCGGAACGGTTTACCAGACTTCGGGTCTGACCTCAACTACAGTGGTAAGTGCGATCGCTGTCTCTGCCTCGTAGTTTTCAAGCATGACTACAGCGGTCGAAATTGCGCGGAGACCTGATCTTCGGACGTTTCAGGAGCATTGGCAGGACGAGAGTGATGCTTCCTACCTTTATGGCATCCTCGCCCAGTTGGAGTCGGATCCGAAGCGGGCCACGGTCTTCGGCAAGTTGCGCGACATTGAAGTGGAGCATGCGCGGATCTGGGCCAATCTCCTCCAGGAGCACGGCCGTCCGCCCGGGACATTCCGGCCGTCGGCGCGGGCACGCATCCTCGCGCTTCTTGGCAAACAGTTCGGCACGGCGTCGCTCACGTCGCTGCTGCTGCGCGAAGAAGGACGCGAGGTGCGTGAGTACCTCACGATGCACCGCGAGACCGCGCCGGAAACCGCTGGTCGCGCCGAGGCATTGCAGCTGGCGAAGGAAAGCGCCGAGCACGCGACTGAGCTTGCACACCTCGCTGGCGTGGCCGATGCCGGCGAACCGTGGCACCGTGTGGAGTCCGGCGGCTTCCTGCGCAACGTGGTGTACGGGTTCAACGACGGACTGACGGCGAACTTCGGGCTCGTCGCCGGCGTGTTAGGCGCCACGGCCACGCAACAGCACGAGGCAGTTGTAGTCGCCGGCGTCGCCGGCGTGATCGCCGATGCACTGTCGATGGGATCGAGCGGTTATCTCGCCGCGAAGAGCGAACTCGAAGTCCACGCCCACGAGATCGCAATGGAGCGGGACGAGATCGCGTACATGCCCGAGCTCGAGCGCGACGAGCTGGCGCTGATTTACGAGACGAAGGGGATGGCGCCCGCGGCGGCGCGCGCGCTCGCCGACGAAGCGATGAAGGACCCCGAACGCATGTTGCAGGAAAAGGTCGTGGCGGAGCTGGGCATCGGCACGCCGACGTCATCGCCGATGCGGGAAGCGTGGATCACCGGGATCGCGACAGCGGTTGGTGCGCTGTTGCCGGTTTTCCCGTTCTTCGTGATGCGGGGGATGCCGGCGATCATCACGTCATTCGTGGTGGCGATGGCGATGCACTTCCTGGTCGGCGCGGCGCGGTCGGTGTTCACCGGGCGTGGCCTGGTCCGCTCAGGATTCGACATGTTCGTGGTCGGACTGGGCGTCGCCGTGGTGGGGTACCTCGCGGGAGATTGGGTGGCGGGGATGCTGGGGAGTTAGGCCAGAGGCCACAGGCCAGAGTGGCGGGCGAGTTACGGCTACGGCAACGAGCCCTGTAACAACGTTGCCAGAACCAACCGGTCGATGTTGCCACCTGAGATCACGCAGACAATTCTCGCTCCGGGGGCTTGCCCCGTGTGGGCCGCAGCGACTGGCGCCGCACCCGCACCCTCTGCTACCACGTGACCGTGCCTGACGAGGAGTCGTACGGCTTCAGCGATCTGCTCGAGTGTGACGACTATGGAGTCTTCGGTCACCTGCCTGACGAGCGGCCACATCGCCGGGAGCACCGAGGCGCCGCCAATGCCGTCTACAAAGGTAGGAATACGGTTAATCGCCTTCGGCTCATCGGCGTCAAACGACGCGCGGAGTGGCGCCGCCGTTTCGACCTCGGCGGCGAACACCCGCGCGTTCGGTTTTAACGCCGCCATTCCCGCGCCGATCCCGCTGATCAAGCCGCCACCGCCGAACGGCACAATCACGGCGTCCACGTCGGGCAGGTCTTCCATGATCTCGAGTGCGATCGTGCCATGGCCAGCCATGACGTCGTGGTTCTCCACCGGGTGAATGAACATGCCGGGCACCCCGCGGGTGTCATGCGTCTCCATCACGCGCCACCAGTCGGCGAACGGCACTGGAATCACTTCCGCGCCTAACGCCTTGACGGCGTCGAGCTTGGCGGCGGGCGCCTTGTCCGGTACGATCACCCGACAGGGTACTCCCAGTTCGCGAGCGCACCAGGCGACGCCCTGCGCCATGTTGCCGGCGCTCGCCGTGCACACGCCGTCTTGTAACGCCGACGCGTCGAGGCGGCGCATCGCGTTCCCTGCCCCACGCAGCTTGAACGAACCGATCGGCTGGAGATTTTCGAGCTTGAGGAAGAGCTCATGACTCGCAACCGGTGACTCGTACCTCGGCACTGCCAGCTTGATCAGGGGCGTTCGGATCGCCAAACCCCGCAATCGCTCACGCGCGGCGTGGATATCGGCGAGGCTCGGAAGCCGGAGCGCCGGTCGCGAGATCACGTCTCCCGCAGCCCGCCGAGCGACACCCACACCCCGGTGCCGAGGGCAACGCCCTTGTCGTAGATCAGCCGTGCCGCAGCCAGGTCCTCGATGGCGAGGCCTAACGACTTGAAGAGCGTCACTTCGCCGGGCGATTCGCGAGCCGGCACCACGCCCAGGAGGACCTCGCCAATTTCGCCCCGGATGTGATCGGCGTTGACCACCCCTTCCGACATGGGAATCAGAATATCCCCTGCTTCCGCCAGCGCAGACTCGCGACGATCCACATACAACCGACTCCTGGCGACGGTTGCAGAATCCAGCTCGCGAGCCGTCGGCAGGGCGGCGCCCACCGCGTTGATATGTGCACCCTCAGCGATCCACGTGCCCTCGAGCACGGGTTGGCGGGAAGCGGTCACCGTGCAGATGATGTCCGCTCCCTCCACGCACAATTCAACGGATGCTGAGGGTTCGACACTGATGCCGAACTGCTGCCGCGCCTTTTCGACGAATCGCGCCCGGCGCTCCGGACTTCTACTCCAGATCCTGACGCGACGGATGGTGCGTACAGAGCGCATCGCATCGAGGTGCGTCATGGCCTGTACGCCGGCGCCGAGGATGGCGACGTCGCCCGCTTCGGGATTCGACAGCAGTCGTGTCGCCAGGCCGGAAACGGCCGCGGTGCGTATCGCCGTCACCGAGCTCGCGTCGATGATGGCGAGCAGGGTCCCCGTATCGGCCTCGAACAGGAGTACCACCCCGAGGTGTGAATCGAGTGGCGTTGCGTCATTGCCTGGAAAAACCGTAATGACCTTCGCGCCAATCGAGGACCGATGTCGTTCCCGCGTAACACTGCCAAGCTGCCCGGGCATGAGCGCGAGCAGGTTGGGTGAATTGGGAAGCGGAATCACCTGCCGCAGCGGCAACTGCGCTTCGCCAATCGCGAGCGCCCGAAATGCATCGGCCATCGCCTCGATGCATTCCTTCATCGGCAGCAGGCCGGCGACTTCGCGGTGTGATACGAGCAGGGTTCTCATTTGCTAAAAAATCGGGGCATGGGGCATGGGGCATGGGGCATGGGGCAGAACGTCGCAACGCGAAGCCCCCATGCCCCGTGCCCCGTGCCCCGTGCCCCGAGTCACACGACGAGATTGAGCAGGCGTCCGGGCACAAAAACAACTTTGCGTGGTGAGCCCGTCACGAATTTCGCGATCTGCGGTTCGGCCATCGCGGCAGCGACGGCTGCTTCCTGGTCGATCTCGCGAGGGACGCTGACCGTTCCGCGCAGCTTGCCGTTCACCTGCACCGCCAGCTGGACGAAATCCTCGCGCGCTATCGCGGCGTCGAACGCGGGCCAGCCGGAGTCCATGACCGAGCGGTCACTGCCTAACCGCTCCCACAGCTCTTCGGCGATGTGCGGCGCGTACGGCGCGACCAGCTGCACCAGCGGCCGCACCTCGTCGACGTGTGGCGTCCGGTCGCCTTTACGGAGCATGTTCATGTACTCCATCATCGCCGCGACCGCCGTGTTGTACGACAGGCGGGCAGTGTCCTCGCCAACCTTGCGGATGGTCTGGTGGAGTTTTCGCAATACGTCCGCGTCAGGCGAGCCGTCGTGTCTGGCGTCGATGACGCCGAGCCAGAGGCGATTCAGGAAGCTGCGCACGCCGGAAATGCCGGCGTCGCGGAAGTCCCCACCTTCCTGGAAGGGGCCGAGGAACATCAGGTACATGCGGAACGAGTCCGCACCCCACTGCTCGAAGTACTGGTCGGGATTCACGATGTTGCCCTTCGTCTTCGACATTTTCGCGCCTTCGCGAATGATGTGGCCGTGCGCGCGGAACTTCGTGAAGGGCTCCTCGAAGTGGAGGTGTCCCATGTCGCCGAGCACCATCGTGATGAATCTCGAGTACATGAGATGCAGCACGGCGTGCTCATTGCCGCCGATGTACGAGTGCACCGGCAACCACTTCTTCGTCATCGTCGCGTCGAACGGGACGTCGTCACGATTGGCGCTGGGATACCGCAGGAAATACCAGGCGCTATCGAGGAACGTGTCCGACACGTCGGTTTCCCGGCGCCCTGCTCCGCCACACTTCGGACACGCCACGATGTGCCACGTCTCGAGCCTGGCCAACGGCGAGACACCAGTGTCGTCAGGCCGGAAGTCGGGAATGTCCGGCAATACGACGGGCAGGTCTTTCTCAGGCACAGCCTGGGGGCCGCACTGGTCACAATGAATGACCGGAATCGGCGGCCCCCAGTAGCGCTGGCGCGAGATGCACCAGTCATGCAGGCGGTAATTCACGATCGGACGCGCCGTACCACGCGACGCCAACCACTCGGTGACGGCGCGTTTCGCTTCCGCGACAGGTGTTCCGTCGAACTGCTGCGAGTTGACGAGATGCGCGCCCTCGTCATCGACGAACGCGGCGGCCAGCGCCGTGTCGGCGTGATCGCCTTCCGCAGCGATGACCCGGACGATGGGCAGATGAAAGAGCGACGCGAACTCGAAGTCGCGCTCGTCGTGACCGGGGACCGCCATGATCGCACCGGTCCCGTAGTCCATCAGCACGTAGTCGGCGATCCAGATCGGGATTTCGGCGCCGGTCGCCGGATTGATCGCATGCGCACCGGTGAAGACGCCCGTCTTGTCCTTGTTGACCTTCCGCGCAACGATGTCCTGCCGCGCGGCATCGTCCCGGTAGGCCTGCACCGTATCGCGGCGATCGGCAGTCGTTATGCGGTCTACGAGAGGGTGCTCGGGTGCGAGCACCATGTATGTCGCGCCGAAGATCGTGTCAGGGCGGGTGGTGAAGACAACGATGTCGGAGTTGATCGGACCGAATTCCGACGTCGACGTCGCGCCGGACCCTGAACTCTGGATGCCCAGCTCGAACCGGATTTCGGCGCCTTCGCTCCGCCCAATCCAGTTCCGCTGCGCGGTGCGCGTCGATTCCGACCAATCGATGTAGTCGAGGTTCTTCAGCAGGCGTTCGGCGTAGTCGCTGATGCGGAAGAACCATTGGGCCAGGAACCGCTGCTCAACCTTGCTTCCGCACCGCTCGCATTGCCCCGCAATCACCTGTTCGTTGGCGAGCACGGTCTTGTCCGCCGGACACCAGTTCACGGCAGCCTTTTTCCGGTACGCGAGCCCCTTCTTGAACAGCTGGACGAAGACCCACTGCGTCCAGCGGTAGTAATCGGGGTCCGTGGTGTCGACTTCGTATCGCCAGTCGATCATCAACCCCGCCCGGGTCAGCTGGCGGCGGAAGTTGGCGACATTGCGGGGGATAAGCCGCATCGGATGCTCGCCCACCTTGAGGGCGTAGTTCTCCGAGTGGATGCCAAAGGCGTCAAACCCCATGGGCTCGAAGACCGTGTGCCCCTGAAGCCTCTGGAATCGTCCATAGATGTCGTTCCCCGTGAAGGCGAACAGGTTGCCGACATGCAACCCCTCCGCCGACGGGTAGGGGAACATCATCAAGGCGAAGAACGGGTTGGGGCCCGCGGCCAGGTCAGTCTCGTTCGTGCCGCGCTCGCGCCAACGTGTCTGCCACTTCGCCTCGACGGCGGTGGGGTCGTAAATGTCGTCCGCCGGCGCTGGGGGGGGGGCGTCCGACGAGGCGGGAAACCGGGTCATGTAAAGGGGTCACGCCGGCGTGCAGGTGATGCCGGCTGTTCTGCGGAGAGTCGTTGTGAGCCAATCTAGCGGCCCGGAAAACGTCAGGACAGGCGAGCCCGTGCTCGAAGTGCCAAGGCAGGAGCCAAGGCACCGACCGCCCACGGCGCAACGTCCTTACCTCGAGACGTTTGTCGCCCGCCTTGGCTTTGCCGGCGCGATTCTCCTGTTCGCCGGCCTCTGGTTCCAGCGCACGTTCATCGCAGCTGCCAACGCGCGCGACATGGCGTCCGTGGCACTGATCGCAGTCGGCGGCGCGATCATCCTCACCGCGATCGTGACCGGCCTGGTCATCGTACCAATGGTTGGTGAACGCAGCGCCGACCTGGCCGAGTTGTTGCGCGACGTGTCGCAGGGTGACTTGACCGGTGAGCCGCGTCGTATCGCGATCGATGTCGACGAAGAACGCCTGGCCGATTCGGCGCGGGCCGCGCTGTCGACGATGCGCGAGATCGTGATCGACGCGCGGGACGCTTCGCAGGAGATCGGCAACCGCGCACACGATCTTGCGCTGCAGGGAAGCGCAGCGCTCAGCGTTGCCCAACGCGCGGCCGAATCGGCAAGTGTCGCCGCTCGCGCCGGACAGTCGATGGCAGAGCTCTCGCGACGTGCACGCGAAGAGGTGCAGCGCATGACAGTCAACGCCGCACAGATCGCGGAAGAAGCCAAGGCGGTCCGGACGCACGAACGTCGAATGCAGGATTTGTCAGAGTCGAGCCTGACGACTCTGCGGGGCAGTGTCGGAGCGCTTGGCGCGGTGGCGACGAACATCGGCGACAACGCCGACGAACTGGCCGCGTTGGCGGAAGCATCGGCCGAGATTCGTTCGTTCGTGCTGCTCGTGCGGAAGATGGCGCGTCAGTCGAAGCTGCTCGCGCTGAATGCAGCAATGGAAGCAGCTCGTGCCGGCGAACACGGGAGCGGTTTCGCCGTCGTTGCCGGTGAAGTGCGGCGCCTGGCCCGCAGCTCCAACGATGCGGCGGACCGCACGGATCAACTGGTGACGGACGTCCTGGAACGCATCGAGCGCGTCAGGCAGGCGAGCCTTCGCGCCGTTGAATCGTCGAAGCTCGCCAAGGCAGCAGCCACCACGAGCGTGGTAAACCTCGAGGAACTGGAGCGCGCGGCGCGGGAAGCCGCGGCGGCCGCCGTCGCCGAGGAGGATGACATCACCGGTATCCGCTCAGCGGCCGACGCGATTGCCCTCCCCTTGCAGCAGCTTGCTCGTGAGGCGGAATCGCTGTCGTCAGCCTTGAAGGAAGCGTCAGGCGTCGCCGGCGCACAGCAGGGCCGCATCCAGGACATCGCGGTTGCCGCAAACGCATTGGCTCGCGAAGCGGCGCGTTCCACCGCCGTGCTCTCCGGCATTCGCGTCGGCGCGATGGTGACCGCGGAAACGATGGCCGCTACTCCCGAGACGGAACCGGAGAACACGCAGGAGCCGGTTGCTTCTGTAGCTGCGTGAGGTTCAGCGCGTAGCGAGTAGCGACAAGGGAGCAGCAAGCGGGTCGCGAGAGGCGAACAGCGGGCGGCAGTTACCCCGTTACCGAACGGCGATCCACCCGCAGTTCGGACTACCCCGGCGGTCACGCGGATGATCACGCGACCAGAGCGGGAAGCGACGAGCGCCGCCTTACTTTCCACGTCGCATTCAGGCCGAAACCGCCCTTCCCCCGGAGTGGTCGTGTCTCCACGTCACGCGCTGGCGCTGCTGCTGTTGCCGTCCTGGCTCTTCGCCCAGGGCTCGTCCGTGTCCGGCCAGCACGATCGGCCGATCACGATTTCGCGGGCCGCGCGCACCACAGCGCCGATCGAGCTCGATGGGCGGCTGAACGAGTCGGCCTGGGCCTCGGCGCCGGTCACCGATTCCTTCACGCAAATCGATCCTGACGAGGGGAAACCGGCCAGCCAGCGTACGGAAGTGCGCGTGCTCTACGACGACACGTTCCTGTACGTGGGTGCGCGGCTGCACGACACCGGTCGCATAACGGGTCGCCTCGGACGCCGCGATATGGACTTCGGCGATTCCGACTGGTTCGGCGTCATGATCGACAGCTACCTCGATCATCGCACCGCGTTCGGCTTCGACGTGAATCCGGCCGGGGTTCGCCACGATGAAATCAAGACGATCGACGTCGACGACTACTCGTGGGATCCCGTCTGGGAAGCGGCGACGACCGTGGATTCCGCCGGGTGGACGGCTGAATACCGTATCCCCTTCAGCCAGCTCCGGTTCTCGGGCGCGCGCGAACAGGTGTGGGGCGTACAGTTCGAGCGGATCATCGGCCGGAACCGGGAATACGCCGTCTCGACCTTCATTCCGAAATCGATTCGCGGCGGCGTGCCGCAATACGGCCACTTGTTAGGCGTGGAAGACATCCGCCCCGGCAAGCGGATCGAGGTGCTTCCGTACACCGTGCAGCGCGCGTCGTACGTCGACCCCGGCAACAACCCGTATCGCGACAAGCCGGACCTCGGCACCGAATTCGGGCTCGATCTGCTGTACCGGGTGAGCTCGAACCTCACCGTGAACGCCGCGATCAACCCCGACTTCGGGCAGGTGGAAGTCGATCCGGCCGTGGTCAACCTCGGTGTCTACGAAACGTTCTTCGAGGAGAAGCGCCCGTTTTTCATCGAGGGGAGCGAGATCTTCGGCTTCGGCGCCGCGGGAACGAGCGGCGGCCAGATCTTCTACAGCCGCCGGATCGGCCGGGCGCCGTCCCTCAGCCCGCCGCCTGGCCCGAATGACATGCCGACCGCCACCACCATCCTCGGTGCGGCCAAGCTCTCGGGCAAGGTCGGCGGATGGTCGTTAGGCATGCTCGAGGCGGTCACGGCCGAAGAACAGGCGCGATTCCAGAACACGTCGGGCGATACGGAGCGCTTCCCGGTCGAGCCGATGGCCAACTACTTCGTGGGACGGGCCCGTCGCGAATGGCGCGGCGGGCAGACGTATTTCGGCGGCATCCTCACGTCGGTGCACCGCGCGCTCAGCAGCGACCCGCAGCGCGGCGCCATGCACCGCGCCGCCTATGCATCCGGTATGGACTTCCGTCATGAGTTCGCCCGCCGGGGATGGGCGATCAACGGCGACGTCGAGCTGAGTCGCGTGGAAGGATCGACGAGCGCGATGATCGCCACGCAGCGCCGGTCGAACCACTTCTTCCAGCGCCCCGATGCCGATCACCTGGAAGTGGATTCGTCCGCGACGTCACTCAACGGATACTCCGCCAATCTCCGGCTCACCAAACAGGGCGGTACGCACTGGCGCGGGTTCATCGGGTCGGCGTTCACGAGTCCCACGTACGAAGTGAACGATCTGGGTTTCGCCGTGCGAACGGATCGTCGTGACTTCGCAGCCGGCGTGACGTACCTCGAGAATCGTCCGGGCTCGCTGTGGCGGCGCTGGCAGGTGAATGTCCAGGGACGTTCGGAGCGGAATTACGACTGGCAGTCGATCCTCAACTTCGTCGGGCTGAACACCTTCTTCCAGACGCTCGGCTACTGGGGCATCTCGGCGAACGTGCAGCATTTTCTCAAGGCATATGATGACCGCCTGACGAGGGGCGGCCCACTCGCGCTGCGACCGCGGCAATGGGCCGGCAACCTGAGCATCACCTCGGATGGCCGGAAGCCGGTCACGGTCGGCACCTTCGGCGGTGGCCAGGACCTGGAGTTTGGCGGCTGGGCGTGGAACGTCGGGGTTGAAGTCGGCCTCAAGACGTCATCGCGCTGGAACCTCACCGCCGGCCCGAATTTCTCGCGTGCGTACACGCCGGCGCAGTTCGTCCAGTCCGTCGCCGATCCGACGTACGCGCCCACGTTCGGTCGCCGTTACGTGTTCGCCCCGCTCAGGCAGACGAGTCTCGGTCTCGAAACACGGTTCAACTTCACATTTTCGCCCACGCTCACGCTCGAGACATACGCGCAGCCCTTGCTGTCGAGCGCCGACTACGGCGACGCGCGCCAGTTCATTGCGCCGAAGACGTACGACTTCGAGCCGTACTCAGGGCAGGTGCCCAGCCTGGACTTCAACCTGCGATCGTTGCGCGGCAACGCGGTGCTGCGTTGGGAGTGGCGCGAAGGTTCGACGATGTACGTCGCGTGGCAGCAGCAACGGAGCGACTTCCAGCCGTACGGCGATTTCGATTTCGGCCGCGACCGGCGCGCGCTTTTTGGCACACGGCCGGACAACATCTTCCTGGTGAAGATGAACTACTGGCTCAACCCATAACAGAGGGCTGCGTGCTGATTGCTGATTGCTACTGCAGGCTGCTACGTGCTGGCGCTGGTGCCGTTGATCCGTTGTGCCAGCGATAGCCCGCACAAGCACCAGCACGGTGCAACGTGCAGCAGCAATCAGCAATCAGCACGCAGCCCCGTTATTTCTTTGCCCAGGGCATCCTGTCACGAATCGCCTTCAGCTCGGCTCGCTGATTCGGGTTCTTCTTGGCGATGTCCTTCAGCAGCTGCTGCGCCGGCTCGTCGTCGATCAACGTGGGCTCGGGCGAGAAGCGCTTCCCATGGCCCATGTGCGACGCCGGCGAGATGACCATCTCGTTCTCCAGCATCACATCGGATTTGCCGTGTATTACGCGTACGGCGACGAACTTCTTTCCGGCTTTCTCCATGTAGCCGATGCGAAGCCCGTTGGCCTCGGCGGGCCACTCGGGAATCTTATGCTCCGCCCCGTCCGAGCCGACGAAGGTCGTCGCGCCGGCTTTCATGTGTGAGAAGTTTGCTTCAAAACCACCGTGATACATGAGCGCGTGAGGCATGATAGGAAGAGGATGCAGGAAACAGGAAGCAGCCAGGACCCGGGCGTAGCGCTTGGAATGTGGTCGCTGATGGGCTCTCCGCAAGACGAGCGCTGTAGTTCCTGCTTCCTGCTTCCTGCTTCCTGCTTCCTGCTTCCTCGCTATCGTTGTGTCATGTCGTCCACTACGAGGGAACACCTGCGCGGCTCGCGCTTTCTTTCGGGCCTTACTGACACGGCGATCCATCAGCTGGCGAAGATGGTCACCAAGGTCTCATACGCGGGCAACCAGCTGATTTTCGAGGAAGGAGGCCCCCGCGAAGTGGCAGTCATTATCCACTTGGGCGCAGTGGCGATTGAAAAGAGCGTCAATGGACGGCCGGTGCGGCTCGTGACACTCGGGCCCGGTGATTCGGTTGGTGAAGGACTGCTGCTCGACGAGACGCCGCACGGAACGACGGCCAGAACGCTGTCGCCAACGGAAGCGTACGTGATCACCAGGGAACGCGTGCAGGAGATGGTGAAGGAGCACGCCACCTTGTACGCCGCGCTCGTGGGACGCGCCGCGAGAGCGATTTCGCAGCGACTGGCCGCGACCGACGCGACGCTCGTGGGACGCGGACGCACGCTGTCCTTCGGCGGTGCGCGCTTCCGCATGGAAAAAGACCTCCTCGGCGAACGCGAAGTGCCGGAGGACGCGCTTTACGGCGTTCAGACATTACGGGCGCTCGAGAACTTCCCGATCTCCGGAACGCCGCTCCGCGAATTTCCGTCGCTGATTGAGGCGCTGGCGGCGGTAAAGGAAGCCGCGGCGCAGACCAACGCCGACCTCGGATTGCTGCCCGCTGAACTGGCTGACCCGATTGTGCGCGCCGCGCGCGAAGTCCGGGCCGGACGCCATCACGAGCACTTCCTGGTGGACATGATCCAGGGCGGCGCGGGAACGTCGACCAACATGAACGCGAACGAGGTGATCGCCAACCGCGCCCTGGAATTGTTAGGCGACAAGCGCGGGAACTACGACCGCATCGGCCCGAACAATCACGTCAACCTGAGTCAGTCGACCAACGACGTGTACCCGACGGCCGTCCGAATCGCCCTGCACGGGGAAATCGAATCGTTCCGCGTCGCGCTGCGCGACCTTGCCGACTCCTTCAAGGACAAGGGCAGCGAGTTTGGCGGAATGCTGAAGATGGGTCGTACGCAGATGCAGGATGCGGTACCGATGACCCTCGAGCAGGAATTCTCCGCGTTCGGCCATACACTGCTCGAAGATGTCGACCGCCTTGGCGAATCGTTGACGCTCGTGCGCGAGATCAACATGGGCGCCACCGCAATCGGCACGGGCATCACCGCGGCCAAAGGGTACACGGAGCAGGTTCGGAAGCGGCTGTCGGAAGTCACGGGACTCGACCTGGTCACGTCGCCGGATCTCATCGAGGCCACATCGGACACTGGCGCGTTCGTTCAGCTGTCGGGCGTTCTCAAGCGCTCCGCGGTGAAGCTCTCGAAGATCTGCAATGACCTTCGACTGCTCAGCTCCGGGCCCCGGGCGGGATTTGGTGAGATCAATCTCCCGCCCATGCAGCCCGGTTCGTCGATCATGCCCGGCAAGGTGAACCCGGTCATCCCCGAGGTGATGAACCAGGTCTGCTTCGATGTGATCGGCGGCGACATCACAGTGACGATGGCGGCTGAAGCAGGACAGCTGCAGCTGAATGCGTTCGAACCGATCATCGCCTATCGACTGCTGCGAAGCATCGACGAGTTGCGGAATGCCTGCGTCGTTCTCCGCACGCGTTGCGTGGTCGGGATCACGGCCAACCCACTGCGGCTGCGCCAATTCGTCGAGCAGTCAATTGGAATCGCGACGGCGCTGGTGCCGTCGCTTGGGTACGCGCAAGCCACACAGATCGCCAAGGAAGCGCTGGAGAGTGGGCGCGGGGTGTACGATGTGGTGCTCGAAAAAAAGCTGATGAGCCGCGAAGAACTCGATCGTGTGCTCAATCCGAAATCCATGGTTTAAACGACTGGATGGGGGATGGGGGATGGGGGATTACGAACGAACCGTTCCGCTCTTTGCTTTTAGCGACATCCGCCATCCGACATCCGACATCCGATATGTCTTCAAAAATTGACGGTGCCGGCCTCGCCAAGCTCGAGACACTCGAGCAGGCGGTCACGCTCATTCAGAGGCTGAACACCGTCGTCGAGCGGATGGCGCAATCACAGCGCAATAACCAACCGCTGGCAGGGTTCCGTCAGCAGGTCCAGCGCGCCGCGGCGCCGGCGGCCAGCCTGCTCAAACCCCAATTCGAGCCGATCTCGGACATGGTGACCAACGTCGTCCTCATCTCGACGCGAGGCGGCTCGGATCAGCAGAAGGTGAGATCACTCCGCGAGGCGGTAGCGCAAATCAAGGTGCAGCTCGATTCCGCCGAGTCACGGGTTCGAAAGCAGCACACCGTGACCGATGAAGCGGACGGATCCAGCGAAAACTCGTAGCACCAGTTACTCGCCCGCCCTGACTGCTTCTGTTGACGACAAGTGGGCTAAACCCTTACCACATCGGGGGCAAGAAGCGTCCGACGCTTGCCCGACGTGTGCATCACCCCTACCTTTTCGCGGTCTGTAGCCTGCCATTTTCCAGGCGCCCTGGTCGACCCCATTTCAGAACTGCGAATGACACGGACTTCTCGCCCGCGTCACCTTTTTATTGCGATTGCGGCGGCGTTACCGCTCCTGCTCGCCTCCTGCTCCAACAGCCAGTATCCGAATTCGACGTTCACGAGCCTGACCGATATGAATCGGGACTCGACGTCGTTGTGGAATTTGATGATCTGGCTCGGCATAGCCGTGTTCGTCCTGGTCGAGGCGCTGCTGATCTACGTCATGATCAAGTATCGGCGCCGGCCGGATTCGCCTGAACCAGAACACGTGCATGGCAACACGGCGCTCGAGCTGACGTGGACGATCCTGCCGGCATTCGTACTGGCGATCATCGCCGTTCCGACGGTACAGCAGATCTGGAAGTACCAGACTGGTGCACCTGCCGGCGCGCTGCAGGTCGAAGTAATCGGCCATCAATGGTGGTGGGAGTTCAGGTACCCTGAACAGAACATCACCACGGCGAACGAGCTCTACATCCCGACCGGCCGGCCGGTGAACTTCTCAATGGTTTCGAAGGACGTGATCCATTCGTTCTGGATCCCGCAGTTAGGCGGCAAGCGCGACCTGATGAGGAACCGCACCAACTTCATCTGGTTCACGCCTGACTCCGTTGGCACGCAGGCGTTCAATGGCAGCTGCAACGAATACTGCGGCACCTCGCACGCCAATATGCGGTTCCGTGCGTATACGGTGTCGCCGTCGGAATTCGATTCCTGGGTCGCCGGTCAGCAAGCAAACGCAGTCGCTCCAGGTGCCGCCGCATCCACAGATTCCGCCGCTACGGCAACCCCAGTGGCGGCATCAGCAACGTCACCCGCCGCAGCAGCAACGCCACCGGCCGCACCTGCGCCGACGACGGCCGCGTATTCATTTCCGTTCGATCAGCTCCCAGCACACGTCGTGCCCGATACGCCGATACCGGACGGACTGACGTTCGACGAAGCAGTACTGGCCGGTGGCGACGCACAGCGCGGTTACCAGCAGTACAGCCAGAGCGCCTGTATCGGTTGCCACCGGATTCGCGGACACCGTGGGTCTCTCGGCATCATAGGCCCTGATCTGACCCACATCGCCTCGCGCAACACCATCGCCGCCGGCCTGTTCCCGAATGATGCGCGTCACATGGCGCTCTGGATCAAGAACGCGCAGAAGATGAAGCCGCAGTTCATGGGTTCAGCGGTGATGCCGACGTTAGGCGTGGGTGAATACGATCCCAAGCTGAAGGTCACCGTGGGGCGTGCACAAGGCGGCCTCACCGACCAGCAGATCGCCGACATCGTCGCCTATCTCCGGACACTGAAATAGCGAGTTACCCGGCCGCACCATCGCCGGGTCACGAGTTCACGAGTCACCAGTCACGAATTCAATGGCCACAGTCGCTGCCTCACCGAGTTACACCACGACCGGAGCTCCGCGCTACGGCATCATGGATTGGCTCACGACCGTCGATCACAAGAAGATCGGGACGCTGTACCTGCACACCGCCCTCTTCTTCTTTGTCGTCGGTGGCGTGGAAGCCATCATCATGCGAGCCCAGTTGATCGGACCGAACGGCAAGCTCGTGTCCGCCGAGGTCTTCAACCAGCTGTTCACCATGCACGGCACGACGATGGTCTTCCTCGTCATCATGCCGCTGTCGGCCGCATTCTTCAATTTCCTCATCCCGCTGCAGATCGGCGCGCGCGACGTCGCGTTCCCGCGCCTCAACGCCTTCAGTTACTGGGTGTACCTGTTCGGCGGCCTGTTCATCACGGTCCCGATCTTCTTCAACGCGGCACCGGACGGTGGCTGGTTCGCCTACACCCCCCTCACGGGCCGCGAGTATTCGCTCGGGCAGAACATGAACTTCTGGGTGTTAGGCATCCAGATCCTGGGCATCTCCTCGCTGGCGGCGGCGTTCAATTTCGCCACGACGATCATCAACATGCGGGCGCCTGGCATGACGCTCATGCGCATGCCGGTCTTCACGTGGATGTCATTCGTTGTGCAGTGGCTGATCATCCTGGCCTTCCCGGTCATCACGATCGCGCTGTTCTTCCTGCAGTTCGACCGCTTCTTCGGTACGAACTTCTACGCGGTTTCGGCGGGCGCTGACCCCCTGCTCTGGCAGCACCTGTTCTGGGTGTTCGGCCACCCCGAAGTGTACATCCTCATCCTGCCGGCCTTCGGCCTCGTCTCCGAAGTGCTGCCGACGTACTCGAAGAAGCCGTTGTTCGGATACGCCGTCGTCGTCTACTCCGGCATCCTGATCGGCTTCCTGGGCTTCGGCGTGTGGGCGCACCACATGTTCGCCGTCGGCATGGGCCCGATCGCTGATACCGTGTTCGGCCTGACGACAATGCTCATCGCGATTCCGACCGGCGTGAAGATCTTCAACTGGATCTTCACGATGTGGGGCGGGTCGCTGCGGTTTACAACCGCCATGAAATTCGCGATTGCCTTGATCGCGATGTTCACCATCGGCGGCATCTCCGGCATCACCCACGCGTCGCCACCGTCGGACCTGCAGCAGACCGACACGTATTACATCGTCGCGCACTTCCACTACGTGCTGTACGGCGGCGCGATCATGGGCATCTTCGCCGGTATCTACCACTACTTCCCGAAGATGTATGGCCGGAAGATGGACGAGAGGCTGGGCACCTGGCACTTCTGGCTCAACTTCATTGCCTTCAACCTGACGTTCTTCCCCATGCACTATGCCGGCATGTTAGGGATGCCGCGCCGCATCTACACGTACGACGCGGGCCAGGGCTGGGAGACGTTCAACCTGTTGTCGAGCCTCGGCGCGTTCCTCATGGCACCTGCCTTCCTGCTCTTCGCGTACAACTTCATGCGGTCGAAGAAGCGTGGCGAAGTTGCGGGTGACAATCCGTGGGATGCCGCCACGCTCGAGTGGTCGATCCCTTCACCGCCGCCGGAATACAACTTCGCGCAGATCCCGATGGTGACGTCCCGTTACCCGATGTGGGATTTGACGCACCCGGAGCGAATGGAAGGCGTCCCGCACTCGATGGAAGGCTGGGACGAGGCCAAACGCCGGACGGGCGAACATGTCACGACCGGTGGCAAACATGAAGCCGACGTGGCCCCGATGCACATCGAGTCGGAACGGAAGACGGCGAAAGAGTTAGGCATCCCGATGCCGAACCCGACGATCAAGCCGTTGTGGGTCGCCGCCGGCATCCTGATCCTGTTCTCGTCACTGCCGGTGATGTATGCCGACAAGAATGCGATTGCGTACCTGATGATGGCGGTGGGAGGCACAATGTTCGTCGGCTTCCTGTACGCGTGGCTCACGACACCGATGGAAGATCCTCATCACTAACACGGCTTATTGGTTGTTGGTTGTTGGTACTGATACCAGTACCGGTACCAATACCAGTACCAATAACCAGTAACCAATAACCATCACCCATTCGTAGATGGCGCACACCGCCGACTCTCACGCTCCCCAGCACCACTACACGACCACGGGTCTCGACAACCGGAAGGTCGCGATCTGGATGTTCATCGGGTCGGAGTGCATGCTGTTCGCGTCGCTCATCTCCACTTACCTGATCTACAAGGGGAAGAACGTCGTCGGTCCGCTGCCCCATGAGGTGTGGACGAATCCGCAGACCGGCCAGGCGATGAAGGCGATCCTGAACATCCCGATCACGTCGATCTCGACGTTCGTGCTGCTCATGTCGTCGTTCTCGATGGTGATGGCGCTCGCGGCGGTCGAGAACCGGAACAAGCCGCGGCCGGCGAATCCGGCGTTCTGGTGGAAGGTGGAAAACAGCTCGAAGCTCTGGCTGTTCATGACGTGCCTGATGGGCGCGACCTTCCTCGGCTTCCAGGCGTATGAATTCACGTCGTTCGTGCACGAGGGCCTCACGATCCGGCGCAACCTGTTCGGCTCGTCCTTCTTTACGCTGACCGGCTTCCACGGCGCCCACGTGACCGCCGGTGTCATCTGGCTCGGTACGCTGCTCGCGATCGACATGAAGCGCGGCCTGCAACCAAAGGACGCGTTGTGGGTCGACATCGCCGCGTTGTACTGGCACTTCGTCGACGTGGTCTGGATCGCGATCTTTACGCTCGTCTACCTGATTCAGTAGCGGAGAACCCATGGCGCACGAAGACCCAAGGGTCGGGGCCGCGCACGACACCCCCGATCATGTACATGAGCATCCGACCTGGAAGCAGTACCGCTGGGTCGCGCTCATCCTCACCGTCATTACGGCGCTCGAAGTGTGGGCCTATTACGTGCCAGCACTGGTCGCGTCGCCGTTCTTCGTTCCGCTGCTGCTCATCATGTCGGCGGCGAAGTTCGTGATCGTGGTGATGTTCTACATGCACCTGAAATACGATCACCGGCTGTTCAAGGCGCTGTTCACGGGGCCGTTGATCATCGCAATGGCGACGCTGATCAGTCTTCTCTTCCTGCTGGCCAAGCATCGGGCCGAGGGAGCGGTGGGATAAACAGGAAGCAGGAGGCAGGAGGCAGGAAGCAGGGGTGGACGAAACGTTCAAGACAATTTGAGGGCCCGTGGCGTCAGCCGCGGGCTCTCCGTCATTCCCTGTTTCCTGCTTCCTGTCTCCTGCTTCCCGTCTTTATCGTTAGGGCCTTCCGCTCAGCGACTCATTCAACCGGTGCGTCAATTCAGGATGCTTGAGCCACAGGTACCGGCCCATCAAGGCCGCCGCGACAAGATTGGCGGCACCCACCTGGTACCAGGCGATGTTGTCGAGCCGAGTGGCCTGCTGCAGGAAGAGGACGAAGAAGTAGTACCCGACTTCCAGGACGACAAACAGGATCGCCAATCCGGTCAACAGGCCAATGTGCCGGGCCGACCCGTGCACCAGTGCAATGATCGCGATGCCGGCGATAATGAAAACAGCATAGTGAAAGACCGTATACAGCGCGACCACCACCGCCGGGGACGCAAAGCTGTCAGGCGCGACAATGCTCTTGACCGCTTCGCCAAGTACGCGAGGGGTGAAAAACGGCTGGCCGGCAATTGTATCGACGATAAGGAACCAGGCGGCCACGCCCGTGGCGCCAAGGACGCCTGCAATTACGCCCTCACGAATGGTACCATGGCGATCCATTGCCCCTCCGTTGTGAGCTCTCTCAAAGGCTTGCCCCTCAAACCTTGGTATTCAGGAACTTCGCGTGGGGTCCTTATTGCTAAGTCCTTACGCCAGCGCCTGCTCGGCCTCAGCGGCACGATGGATGCGGGTAAACCCGGTTGCACTCCTGTGTGACTGTCGTCATGCGGGATGTGACCACCTCCCCAGCGCTTCACCTCGCCAACCCACCCAGCGGTTTCGAGGGTATGGCAAGGCGCGGGTAACCGGCAACCGTGACGGAATGAGACCATCGGGGAGCCTCAAAATCACGCTTTTTTTGTCCCTCGCGATGGCCTCGCCAGGCTCCGCGCAGGGGGGCAATAACGCTCGCCCGGAATCGAACGGGTCGGTCGAGGCGGATGGGTCCAGCGCGCCTGACGTGCCGCTCGCCAATCGCCTGGCGGTGCTGCTGTCGTCCAAGATCAGAAATGGCACGTGGGGGGCCATGGTCGTGTCGCTTACATCCGGCGATACGCTCTTTTCACGCAACGCTGGAACCAGCCTCAACCCTGCGTCCACGATGAAGCTGTACACGACCGCTCTCGCGTTCGAACAGCTGGGACCGGATCACCGCTTCACTACCGACGTGTACCGTTATGGGGCCGTGGCCAACGGCACCTTGAACGGCAACCTGATCATCCGTGGCGGAGGAGACCCTGCCCTGTCGCGACGGTACTTCGATGGCGACGGCAACGGACCCATGCGGGCCCTCGCGCGCCAGGTCGCCGACGCCGGGATCCGCCGAATAACGGGAGATGTGATCGGTGACGACCGGGCCTTCGAGCCGAAGCCGGTGCCGGACGGGTGGCTGCAGCGGTACCTCCATGCGTCGTACGCCGCGCGCGTTTCCGCACTATCGCTGAACGAAAATCTCGTCCACGTCGTGGTGTCGCCGGCGCGCGCTGGCCAGGCGGGATCGGTGCGACTGGAGCCGGCGACGACCGCATTCACCGTCACCAACCAGTCGATCACCCGCTCAAAGAGCCGCGGCGCGCAGCTCACCGTCACCGGCGGCGAAGATGGGGTTATTCGTATCCGCGGATGGATCGGGTCATCTTCGGAAACACGCGTCTACGGCCTCGTCGTGCCGGAGCCGGCGCTTTTTACCACCGGAGCGTTTGTTCGCGCGCTCCGTGACGCCGGCGTCATGGTCGAAGGCAATGCCCGTGTCGGCCCCACGCCGCCGAGCGCGGTGAAGGTGACGTCACTCCCTTCGCCACCGCTGGCTGAACTTGCCGGGGTCATGAACCGCGAGAGCATCAATCACTTCGCGGAGCTGATCTTCCGGAACGCTGCTCGTCAGGCAAGCCCGAATCGCGTCGGATCGGCCACGATGGGCAATGCGCTGCTTCGCGATTTTCTCCAGCTGCGGGTGGGTGCCATTCCCCAGGACGTCTACGCTGCCGACGGGAGCGGACTCTCCACGCTGGACCGTGTGACGGCGCGGTCGCTCGTCCAGCTCCTGTCGTACGCGCATCGGGCGCCGTGGTCGAAGCAGTTCCACGAATCGCTCCCCGTCGCCGGTCGCGAAGAGACGCTGCGCCTCCGCATGCGCGGGACGCCGGCCCAGGGGAACCTGCACGCCAAGACCGGCACGACCAATGAAGTTGTCGCGCTGAGCGGGTACGTTGCGGCCCGCACCGGGGAAGTGCTCGCGTTCGCGTTCCTCTACAACGGGAAGGATCGCTGGAACGCGCGGGCCACGATCGATGCCATGGGCGTCACCTTGGCGGACTTCGCACGATAACTCGCACCTGTCGATCACGCGACGTTGCTCTTCGGAAGATCCCACGAGTTTTTGGACGCGAATGTTCGCGAAGAAAGAAGAACAATCTTCGCTAATCTTTTTTTGTTGTTGATTCGCGCTGATTGCCGTTCAGTTTTAGCGGAAATTCGCGTCAAACCGTTGTGGGGTTTACCACACGCACGGCGCTTTTTCGCGCGAACCGCCTACACCCTGACGCGATTCCTGCCTTCGGACTTGGCGCGATAGAGTGCCTGGTCGGCGCTGGTGAGCAACTCCTCGACCGAGTCCACGCCAAATCCGGGGAACGTCGAGACGCCGATGCTCGTCGTCAGGCGGATCGGCACCGCACGCGACGCGACGAAGGGCTGGGCTTCGATGAGCTCCCGGAGTCGTTCGGCAAATGCCTCGGCGCCCTGCGCGCCCGTCTCCGGCAGGACCACGATGAACTCCTCGCCGCCATAACGCGCGACGATATCGACCGCGCGGACGACGCGCAGCAGCAGCCCCGCCACCTCACACAACACGTCGTCGCCGGCGAGGTGTCCATGCGTGTCATTGACCTGCTTGAAGTGGTCGAGATCGATCAACAGGAGCGACAAGGTGGTGTTGTACCGGCGCACGCGCTCCATTTCCGCTGCCAGCCGCTCGTTCAACGCGCGCCGATTGAGCGCCTTCGTC
>DASRPK010000325.1:0-14610 GCA_035646395.1 Gemmatimonadaceae bacterium
CCCTGGTCCATGATCGTGAAGTCTCCCGAGAGACCAGCGGCGGGACCGAAGCGCCGCAACAGGCGATGCGCCGTCCCATGGAACGTTCCGCCGTGGACCTGACGGCTCATGCCTCCCACGAGTTGGACCGCCCGGGCGAGCATTTCCTGGGCAGAGCGCCTCGTGAAAGTGAGCAAGAGGATGCGCTCCGGATTGATGCCGGATTGGATCAAGTGGGCGACCCGGTAGACCAGCGTCCGGGTTTTCCCCGTTCCGGCGCCGGCGACGATTAACAGGGGACCGTTGCCAAATGTGGCCGCCGCATGCTGCTCGGGATTCAGCTCCTGGGCGAAATCCCGTGCGTTAGGTGCTTCGATATCGGTCGAGCGGTCGTAAACTCGGGGCTCCGCCATAGACACAAGGTAAAGCATTGGCTGCGTGCTGATTGCTTCTTACTGGGGCTGATGCTGCGTGCTTGGGCTTGTGCACCAGCACCAGCACGAATCGCATTGGCCCCAGCAATCAGCAATCAGCACGAAGCCTCGGATTTAGGTCGGGGTTACCTAACGCTCGCGGGTCAGGGGAACGTCACGCGTGGTGTCGATCTCGTTTCGCGCGTGACGCGAAGCGCATTGGTTCGTCGTGACGGTCGGGCAGGGAGTTTGAGGAGACTCGCGATGATCCATGACGGTTATTCCGTGTGGAAAGTCGTCGTCTCTGAAACGGTTTGGGGATGGGAGTGAAGAGAGTGTCGGTCTGTTTTGGCAAAAGACCTTTAAGTCATAGGCGAGCAGACGTGAGCTATGTCTAGGACTGGGAACAGCCTAAGTAACCGGCATTCGCTTGACCCCCTTTCTGGACGCTCCTATTATCTCAGCCGGAAAAATCGGTGGATGATGGCCCGCCTGGCTGTGCAGGCGGTGGAGGTGACGGGGCAACACGTGGTGGGGTCTTTTGTCGTGAGACGAAGGCCGCATTGCGTTCAATGTCGACGGCACTTCTGTCGGTAGCGGGTGCAGGACCTGGCCGGCGAATGCCGTGGACTCCAGGAAAAGTTGCAAGCCGAGTTTTTCGTTGTACGTGCAGGAACTTCACACTCCAGAAGGGGGAAAGGATGCAGAAACTCTTTCGATCGTTGATCGCGGTCGGCGGCCTGGCAGGGCTCGTCGCTTGCGGCGACGACGTCTCCATCGCGGGTCCGGGGTTAGCTATCTCGGGCGCGCCGGTGACGGCAATTTCGGTTGGCGCCAAGGTCCAGTTGTCGGCGAATGAAGCCGTCTCCTGGGCGTCGAGCGCCGCCAACGTCGCTACAGTTGACGCGACGGGTCTCGTCACCGCGGTAGGCGCGGGCTCGGCGAGCATCACGGCTACGTCAACAGCGAATCCAGATCGTAAGGCGAGCGTCACGATCACGGTCTCCTCGGCCGTACGCAACGTGACGGTTTCGCCGCCAAACGCCGTCCTGCTTCCAGGCGGTTCGTTAGGCTTCGTGGCGAACGTCGATGCTGATGCGGGTGTCGCCCGCACAGTGACCTGGAGCTCGAGCAACACCGCGGTTGCCACGGTTACCTCCGCTGGCGTCGTCACCGCTGTCACGCCCGGTTCCGCGACGATCACCGCAACGTCCACTGTCGCTACGACGGTGAGCGGCTCCGCGGTGGTGACGGTTCGTCAGCCGACTCCGGCGACGATCAGCGTGCAGAACATCACGGTTTCGGGGACGAATAACGTCACCGCCAACGTGAACAACATCGCCGGCTCCATCGACGTCAACATGAACGTCGATCCGGGCGAGCAGGTCGTCCAGCGCGTTGAAGTGCTGATCGACGGCAAAGTTGCCTGCACGCAGAACCTGTCGGGCGCGCAGTCCGAAGCGATGCGCATCGCGGCGGCGTTCGATGACATCGAAGACGTCATCGTGAGCTGCCAGGTCAACACCGCAGCATTCGCGGCGGCGACAGGCATCGCGGACTTCTTCAACGGTCCCCACACGCTCAGCGTCCGCGCGGTTATCGCCGGTGGCAGCGATATCGCCACGCCGAGCACCCCGCTCATCTTCAACAACATCAGCGGTGTCATTGCCACGCTTGCGAACAACAACGGCAGCGATCCAGCCAGCGCAATCAACACCCAAAGTGGTCTTCAGTGGATCGATGGGGATGCGACGCTCAGTCTCGTTGGCGTCAGCTACGTGCCCAGCACCACAGTCGCCAGTGTCAACTGCAGCATCTTTGGCAAGACCGCTCGTAACTTCACGTTGACAAACGGTGTTGCTACGCAGGCCTACGAGGATGGCTCGACTTGGTCGCTCACCGATAACGACGTCGGTAACTACATGACCAATCTTGCGGTCACGCCTGCCGGAGAGACGGTTCTCTGCGCGTCGGCGGTGCTCAGCAATGGTCAGCCGATGCCGACAACGACCACGTCGGTGTTGCTCAATTACGGTTCGCCGCTTAACCCGACAGCGGGCGGCAACGCTGCAATGCCGGTGTTGCAAGTCTTTCGTTACGACAACGTCGCTCCGGGTGTTACCCCCTCCGCGAACGGTGTGGCCCAGAATCCGCTCAGCGCCGTCGTTGCCACTATCGATCCACTCGTCTCGCCGTTCCGGACGCCTTGGGTCAACTCGACGTCTACATTGACGCCGTCAGCAACCGGTACGGGCTTTAACGTGCTCGGTCTGCCTTCGCTGGCGACGTTGAACACTCAGACAACTGCCACCACGGACGTTGATGAAGGCGTTGATGCATTGGCGATCGAAGTTTGGGTGCCAGCGGCTGGCCAGACGCTGCCGACGAGCACCAGCACGCCGAATTGCAACCTTACTGGTTTGACTTCTGTAACGACGGGTAGCCAGCTGGCAGAGACAACGGTCAGCTCTGCTTTCCCGATCCGTTTCGTGGTCAAGGATGCGTTAGGAAATCGCACGTGCTTTGATCTCGGTGCGTTCGGTGGTAACACGGCGATCGGTGCGGACTTCTCGGCTCCGACTGCCACCATTACCGGCCCGGCCGTAAACACCGGCTACAATGCGGTGGGTCTCGTCCCGGCGTGGGCAGTATCAGCGTCCGATAACGCTTCGGGCTTCACAGCTGACCCAGCCGGTCCGCTGCGTGTCTCGATGACGCGCCTGAATGCCGATGGTACGACGTCCTGCGTCGTCGGCAGCGGTAGCGGCTGCACAGCTGTTGCGCGGCCGTTGACGTTCCCCGGTACGGACGGTTCGACAACCAACGGTTACTACACGACGACGATCACCCTGAGAGACCAGGCAGGCAATGCGGCAACCCTCGTGACGGCTCAGCTGAACGAGCTTGACGCGGTTGCTCCAACGTTTACGGGTGGTATTTCGCTCCCGGCAGTCATCACCGGCGCTGCGACGAACACCTTCACCACGACGGTTGGCGACCAACTCGATCTCGGTTCGATCTTTGGTGTCGTCACGTATCCTGGCGTTGGTCTCAACATTCAGTACCCGACGCAGCAGATCGGCACGTTTGGTCCGCCGCTCGAGCAGTCGTCGGCTAACCTCGGTTATGCAGTCGCGAACTGGATTCGGTGCTTGAACGGCCCGGGCGTGTTCGCTACGGCAGCGAATCCGCCGAGTCAGATCACGCTGTCAGTTACGGATCAGACGACGATTAACCAGAACGTGACCACGTTGACGTCGGGTGCATTCGGCGCGAACGCTCAGGCTTGCACGGGCACCGTGGGTAACCTCGGTGGCACGGCTGTGCCGAACTCGTTCGTCCTGAACCCGCCGAACTATGGCACGGGCAACACGCAGGTCGATCTCGACGGTGTAACAGTCGCGACCGGCTCGGCGACGTCCGTGACGTTGACTGCAGTTGCTGACGTTCCGCTCAACAGTTCGGCGGATCCGTTCAGCCGCGTTGACTTCTTCTATCTCAACGGGGCAGGCAACCTGGTGAAGATCGGTACGGGCTCGGTCACGTTGGCTCAGACGCTGACGAACCGCACCTACACCTACACCTTTGTGTGGGACCCGGCCGCTCCAGTTCCGACTGGCGCTGTTGGTGTGACGGCGATTGGTGTCGATGCTCAGGGCGATGCGGTCGCGACGACCGGTATCACTGTCAACATCGTCCCGTAAGCTCAGGGTATTGAGCAAGCGGTAAGCAGTTCGAAGGGGCTCCGTGGAAACACGGGGCCCTTTCGATTTCACGAGTGAAAAGGGCACGGTCCGTTTGGACCGTGCCCTTTGCTCGTCAAGCGATGTGATTACTTGGCGCGCGGCTTGATCACGATGTTGTTCGCAGTTGCCACGCTGTCGTGATGCTCCCATCCCCAGCCGGTCAACGTATCGTTGACGAGGACAACCGGAATCAGCTCCTCCTCGGGGATCGTTTGCTCTGCTTCTTTCTTTCCCGTGCTGGAGTACATCAGCATGGTGATGAAGTGGCCGGCGTTCAGGTACCGCTCCTCGCGGTAGACGTTAGGCGTGCTGTCGGTCGCCGGGCTGCCCTGGGCGAGGACCTTGATGACGGAGTCGCGCGGGATGCCGACGGTGAGGTTGCGGATGTTCTTGTCTTCGCATCCGGTGAGTGCCGCCAGCGCGGCGGTCAGCACAATGAAGCCACTGCCGGAGCGTGAAAAACTGGTCATGAGGGAATGGTTCGTTCGGGGTGTCTGATTGGAGACTCGCGTGGCGCCTTCGGCGCCTGCCAAAACTATATCCGCCGCGGTTTGGCGTGGCCTTCAGCCGTTCCCGGAGTGCTGCCCCTGTGACCCGTTGCTGGTGATATTGATCCGTCGCTGTCACACGCCATTCCCGATACACCGTTGTCGATGAAGTTCGAGAAAGCGCGCTGGCTGTTTGTTGCCGCCAGTCTTTTCGCTGCCGCGTGCAGTGATTCACCATCCGGACCACGGGTGGGATCTCTCGTGCTCACGATCGCCGGCGTGCCCGCTGGATCGGCCAACGTGCTCACCATCACGGGGCCCAGCGGGAGTGGCTTTTCGCGCACGATAAACGCGTCGGAAACGCTCGACAACCTGGTTCCTGGCCGATACACGGTCGTGGCGAACGTGGTATCAGAGCCGAGCGGCATCTATGAACCGGCGACGGCGACACAGCAGGTGGATGTCGTGGCCTCCCTCACGCCAGCGGCGATCACCGTTGCCTATGCGATAGTCACCGGCAGCATCGCGATCGACGTCACCGGCCTTCCCCAGGGGAGTGCGGCGGCGATCACGGTCACCGGACCCTCCGGCTATTACCAGCAGGTCACGGCCACAGGCACACTCTCCAGGCTCACTCCGGGGAGCTATTCCGTCTCGACCAGCAGCGTGTCGGCCACGAATGGCCACGTCTACTCCGGTACCCCGCTCGGCCAAACGATAAACGTTTTCGCTGCCGAGTCGCCTCGGAATGTGAACGCGCGATACACCCTCTCAACCGGTGCCCTCGAGGTCACGGTAGCGGGCCTTCCCGGGCAGCAGGGAGGCAGCGTCGCCGTCAGTGGCCCCGGAGGCTTCAGTGCGACCGTAACGGCCACCACGACGCTCGTGGGACTGTTCCCGGGGTCGTACTCGGTACTGGGGTCCCCGGTTACGGCCGGGATGACCTACGCGCCCAATCCGCCCTCCCAGAACGTCGATGTGACCGCGTCGCTGACCGCTGCCCGGGCGACCGTCACCTACGTGGAAGCAAACCAGCCGCCTCCGGCCCAGTTCAACCTCACGATCGATGGGATGTACCTCACCCAGGCGGTGCAGACCTACGCCGGATCGGTTCCACTGGTGGCCGGATTGCCAGGCCTTTTGCGGGTCTTCGTGAAGGCCTCGGCGCCTAACACGGTGGGGACGACCGCGCGCCTCCAGTTGTACCAGGGATCTACCCTGGCCCAAACCATCACCCTGCAGCCTAACGTCCCCGGCGTCCCGACTTCGATCACGGAAGCGACGATGTCCTCGACCTGGAATGCCTCCATTCCGGGGTCGCTGATCCAACCGGGTCTGCGGATCCTGGTCGACGTCGATCCCGGAAATGCGGTGGCGGAAACGGACGAAGGCGACAACACCTTCCCGCGCGATGGAACGCCGTTCGTCCCACGCGTTGAATTCACGGCGCCACTGAACGTGACAGTAGTTCCGGTGGCTCTGCCGTCGACCGGCCTGACGGGTAATGTGAGCCTGTCGAATCTCGACAACTATTTCACCTTTGCGCGGAAGGTTTTTCCGATCAAGGACTTCCGCGTGACGCTGCACGAGACGTTCACCTCGTCCGCCAAGCAGCTGTTCTCCGACAACGGCAACAACGCCTGGCTGGAGGTTCTGGGCGAAATCAACGCGCTCCGCGTGGCCGAGGGGACGTCGGATTACTACATGGGGGTGGTGGGCACGGACTACACGTCGGGCGTTGCCGGCATGGCGTTCACGCCCGGGAAATCATCCGTCGTCTGGGACAAGCTCCCCTCGGCGGCGCCGCTGGCGGCCCACGAACTTTCCCATAGTCTCAGCCGGCTGCATGCGCCGTGCGGGGGAGTGGCAACGCCGGACCCGCAGTACCCCCACCCGTTAGGCACGATTGGCGTCTACGGATACGACGTTTCCACCGGCAGCTTGAAGTCGCCGGGAACCTCGGACCTCATGGGATATTGTGGTTTCGGATGGATCAGCGACTACACCTACCTCGGCATCCTGAATTACCGGCTGTCGACCAACAACTCGGCCATCTCGCCTAACGTTCTGTCGCATCTCGCCGGCGTGGCAACGGAACCATTCGTCCAATCGGCGGGCGTCCGGGAGACCCTGGTGGTGTGGGGCAGGGTGGAGAATGGGAGACTCATTCTCGAGCCGGCATTTTCCGCGACAACGCGACCGGTGCTTCCGTCGAGGTCTGGCGCCTATCGCATCGAAGGCAGGACATCCGCCGGACGTGTGCTGTTCTCTTACGCGTTCGAAGGCGAACGGCCGGCAGATGTACCTGACCTGACCGCTCGCAGTTTCGCGTTCGCGATTCCGCTTGATGACAGCGCGACGTCATCGCTGGCGAGGATTGTGCTCACGTCAGCATCGGGGGCGAGGACAGAGCGTTCTGTGTCCGCATCTCAAGGAGCGGCACGCTTCGACGCAACGCACGAAGCAACGGGCGCAGTGCATTTCCGCCTCGACGATCCCGACGTGTCGCTGGCGATTGTTCGCGACCGCGCTACTCAACGCATCCTCGCGTTTGTCAGGCCAGGGACGCAACCGGTTCGTGTCCGCACTCGCGCCGAGGAATTTGACGTGCAGTTCTCGAACGGCGTGCGATCGACGGGACGTTCCGTCCGGGCCGTGAGGCGTTAGGCGGGCGTAGCCGGGGACGTGGCTGCCGCGGCGAGCTGCGTCTCGAGCCAGGCCTGCGATTGACGTATCGGCTCAAGGCCGAACAGCGAGGCAAAGGAACGCTCGACCTCACCGGCAATGCGCTCGGCCCCCGGGAAGTCCGCGCCGAGCTCCTTCTGAACTGTCGTCATCGTCACGTCGCTTATTCCACACGGCACGATGAGGTCGAAGTACGAGAGGTCGGTTGTCACATTGAGCGCGAAGCCGTGCCAGGTGACCCAGTCCCGCGCGTGGACTCCAATCGATGCGATCTTCCGCAGACGCGCGCCATCCGGCGCATGCACACCTGACGTCCAGACACCGGTGAGTCCCGTGTTGCGCGCGCATGGCAGGCCCACGGCCGCCATGGCCTGGATGATGGACTCTTCGACCTGCCGCAGGTACCAGTGCAGATCCTGCCGGTGCGCCTTGAGGTCGACGATCGGATAGCCGACGAGTTGCCCCGGGCCGTGGAAGGTGATGTCGCCACCACGTTCAACCTCGAAGAGTTCGACCTGCCGCGCGCGCAACTGTGCCTCTGACGCCATGAGGTGACCGGGCTTTGTCCCACGGCCGAGTGTAACTACTGGCGGATGCTCAACGAGGAGCAACAGGTCGTCGGACAGGACCCCGGCGATCCGGGCGCTGGCGGCCGCGCGCTGCAACTCCAGAGCGGCGCCGTAAGCCATGGTGCCGAGGTCGACGACGGTGAGTTTCATACGCGGGTATGGGGCATGGGGCATGGGGCATGGGGGCAAAGGACCCATGGTTCCTCCCATGCCCCGTACCCCATGCCCCGTGCCCTATGCATGTATCATCTTCCCTAACGAGTCGAGTGCCGCCTCGGCGACCGCTTCCGCCATCGTCGGATGGGCGTGGATCGCGAGGTCGATCTCCTCGACCGTGTATTCGTTTTCGCGGGCGACGGCGATCTCGTGAATCAGCTCGGTTGCGTGCGCGCCGATGATATGGGCACCGAGGATCTCTCCGTACTTCGTGTCGCGGATGATCTTCACGAACCCTTCGGTCTCTCCCGCGGTGCGGGCGCGACCGCTGGCGGAGAAGGGGAACTTGCCGACCTTGTACTCGAGCTTCTTCTCCTTGCACTGCGCCTCGGTCAGTCCAATCGACGCCACCTCGGGGTGGCAGTAAGTCGCGTTCGGAATGTTCCCGTAGTTGACCGGATGAGGTTTCTGCCCCGCCAGCAGCTCGGCCAGCACGTGACCTTCGCGCGAACCCTTGTGGGCGAGCATGGGCGGGCCAATGACGTCGCCGATCGCGTAGATCCCCTTCGCCGTCGTCTGGAAGGTCTTCGTGTCGACCTGGATGAAGCCGCGATCGGTCAGCTTCACACCCGCCTTCTCCAGACCGATCTGGTCGACGTTAGGCGCGCGGCCCGCCGCCACCAGCACCACGTCGACCGTCAGGTCCTGCTTCGCCCCGCCGGCGTCGACCGACATCGATACCGAATCCTTGCCGACTTTCACATTCGAAATCTTCGCGTTCGGGACGACGTCGATCTTGCGCTTCTTGAACGAGCGTCCGAGGTCGGCGCTGACATCGGAATCTTCGAGCGGTAAAATCGTGGGCATCACGTCGAGCAGGGTGACCTGCGAGCCGAACGCGTTGAACACGTCTGCGAATTCGCAACCGACTGCGCCGGCGCCGACGATCGCGATGGCTTTCGGCGCCTTTTCCAGAACAAGCGCCTCGTCCGATGAGATGACCGTGGTCTTGTTCAGTTCGAGCCCGGCTTGCGGCAAGCCCTTCACTCGGGACCCGGTCGCGATCACGACACCCTTCTTTGCCTCGTGCTTTTCTTCCTTTCCGTCGGCGGTCTTCACTGCCACCGACATTCCGCCTGCTAACGTGGCGTTGCCCTTGATCCAGGTGACCTTGTTCTTCTTGAACAGGAACTCGACGCCTTTCGAGTTCTGCAGGCTGACGGCTCGCGAGCGCTTCATTGCGACGCCGTAATCAGTTGACACCTCGCCCACGTTCACGCCGAAGTCGGCGGCGTGACGAACCTGATTTGCCAGCGCCGCGCTGGCGAGGAGTGCCTTGGCCGGAATGCAGCCCCATAACACGCACGTGCCACCGAGTCCTTCCCGTTCAATGACCGCGGTGGAGAGGCCGAGTTGGCCGCAGCGGATAGCGCCGACGTAGCCGGCCGGACCGCCTCCAATGAAGATGACGTCGTACTGAGCCATAGTTCAGGGTGCGAGGGTGCGAAGGGTGCACAGGGTGCGCTCGAGGGGAAATCTAGGGGGAGGGCGGGGTGTGGTCACACAACTCCAACACAACTGATATAGGTCGCACGGTCTAATTTTCCCGTACGGTCGCTGGACTACGACCCGCTCAGCCCTACCGCTTACTCGAGGATAAGACATGCCGCGCCGTCATTTCGCCGCTGCCCTGTTGATTGCTGCGCTCGTATCCGGGCGCGCCGACGCGCAGAAGTTTGTGAAGCAGGAGTCGATTCAGTCGCTGCCGGCGCCAGTCCTGCTCGACATCGCGGGGATGTTCCAGGACAAATACGCCAGGGTTGGTGACGACTTCGTGATCGCGGGTCAGCCTACCGAGAAAGCGCTGCGCGACATGAAGGCACAGGGCGTGACCACGGTCGTGAATCTCCGGTCGCCATCGGAAATGGCACGGATCGGTTTCGACGAGGCGAAGCTCGTCGCCGACCTGGGTATGAAGTACGTCTACATCCCGGTGCGCGGCGACGCCGAATTCCCCTATTCGCCAGCCGCCCTCGAGAAGTTCTCGGAAGTCATGCGCACCAACGACGGGAAGGTGCTCCTGCATTGCACGGTTGCCTGGCGCGCCAGCCACCTGTGGGGAGCGTATCTCATTCAGCAAGGCGTCTCGCCAGCGGATGCTTTGACGCATACCCGGAAGATCAACCTGATGGACGATCACCGGATGGATAGCAGCGGACGACAGCCACTCGAGCTGTTTCTTGGTAAGCCGGTGCCAGGCCTCGGGAAACCATAGGGCATGGGGCACGGGGCATGGGGCATAGGGTGATTCATTCCCCATGCCCCATGCCCCATGCCCAGTACGTGTACCTACCGAGGCCTGATTCGCGACCGAGTACTCTTCACTCCGTCCGACAGAGTGACCTCGATATCGTCGCTTGTGGTGCGCACATCAACTGAGCCATTTCGGCTGAACGAGAGCACCTGACCCGAGCGGGCGTCCCGAATCATCGCGACCCGGGCATTGGCGGGATTCCAGGTCACGCGTACTCGACCGGGCGCCGTTCGCTGGGCGACAGGGGCCGCGCCACCGCCGGTGCCGCGCTGCTCGACCTGGCGGCCAAGTGCCGTGAACCGGATCCGGTTCAGATCAACGCCCCGCAGCTGCGACGCCGGCACCACAAAGGCGAACGATTCATCGTTAGGGTCCTGCGCGTCCGCGACGCGCTCGCCGTTGAAACTGAGCGAGAACAGCGTTTCGCCGTTGGGGCCGAATGCCTCCACACGATGTGGGCCGCTCCGGGTTGGCAGCGATGCCGGTGCGTCGACCTCAATGGCTGGTTCAAGCACGAGACGTCCTTGCTCGATGCGGCCCCAGACGAGCAGTCCCCGCTGCGATACACCACGGGCCTGCACGGACGCGCCAACCGGCGGGTAATATGTCGACCGGAAGTTGAGGATCGCGCGATACGTGTAATCGCTGATCCATGACGGATCGCAGTACGACATCAGGTCGCGAACCGTCGGAGCCTTCTGGCTACCCGCAAGCACGTCGTAGCCGTACACGCCAATGTTCGCGCCGGAGTGCGGATACTGGTTGTCGACTCCAGACGGGTTACCGCACGGCGCGTGCAGCCGGCCGAAGTTGTGGCCCAGCTCATGGGCCATGACCTCGTGCCCGCTGGGCTGGTGGTCCCAGCCGATTGCCGCCGGCGCGCCGATGTAACCGAGGCCGGCCACGCCCGAGGTGTATCCGACCCTAACGACGCCGTAATACATCCGGCCGGTCGCCTCGGTGATACGCAGCGCATTCAATTCCATCAAAAGCTGATTCCAGTTGGCACCGCCGGATTGGAGCTCCGCACCCGTGAACGTGTAGGGCGCCCGGACATCGGCGTCGATCCCGGCGACCGGGAACATCCGCTGCATGGGCAGGATGTAGTTCGCCTTGTTGTTCTGGTCCACCCGCGCCGTATCGCCACGCGCCGACTGCACCACCGGCACCATTGTCACGAACATCGTGGAGACGGTCCGGATGTCCAGCGCCGCCGGCTGCCCGTTGACGGGCCAGGTGTTGTCCGTCTCGTTAGGCTCGCTGACGGTGTTGTTGGGGTCCACGTCGACCAGCATGCGGAGACCCGGCTGGAGGAACGCCGCGGTGAGGGGCGTATTCCAGCTACTCACCAGTGAGCCCTCATCGAGGTTGGCCGGGACCGAAGCGGAAGGCGCCGGAAGAATGGTCGTGCTGACGAGCGTGCCGCCGCTGTTGTAGAAGCGGACACGAACCGGAGGCTGCGCCGCGTTGGCGCCGCTGGCCCGGACGAAGACACGAAGCAGGCCATTCCGGCCCGCGACGAGCGGCACGGAGTTGTCGATCGTCTGCACCGCCTGCGTGATGTACGCGCCTTCGATGCACAGGTTCGCGCCGGCGCCCGCAGAATACGTGACGGTCGCGGCCGCCCCCTGGCCGGGGTTGAGGGTGACGTTTTGCGTTGCCGGCGTCGCGGTATAGGTGGCGCAGGACGCGCTCACCGCCTGCGCGGCTACCGTGTACGTTCCCGAGGCGAGGCCGCTTATGACGTCCGATCCAGTGATCTGCTTCGAGTAAGCGTTAGGTCCCGTCAACGTCACGCGCCCAGCAACACTGGCGGGCAGTCCCACGAGCTGGACGCTCAGCGATGTTCCCGCCGAGATGTACGTGATGTTTGCGACGGTCGCTTCGGCCGATGCCGCGACCTGGACCTGCTGCAGCGTGGGCGCGGGGGTAAAGAGAGACCCCGACACGACATGTTGCGCCGCCAGCTGGTACGTGCCTGGCGTCAGGTTATCCAGGACGGTTTCTTCGGTGAGGGTCCGCGAGTAACCGCCCGGTCCCGAAACGTTGACTGAGGCCGCCGCTCCCGCCGGCAATCCGCCGATGTTGATCTGGAGGATGCCCGAAGCCAGCGCATAGACGACGTGGGCGAGAGCGGGCGTGGTGGATACGGTGACATCGACGACCTGCGTGCCCGGCGTCCCTGCATAACGAGCGTTGCTGAGCTGCACCACGCGGGCGTCGATCGAATACTGGCCCGGCTTCAGTCCCGTGATATTCGTGGCACCCGTCAGTGTCCGGCTGTAACCCGCCGGGCCGGAAATAAGGATGTCGGCGTTGGCAGATTGCGGGAGTCCGGCCATCGTGACCGAGAGGGCGCCGGATGCAAGCACATAACTCACCGCCGGCGTGGTGACCGACGCGCCAGCGGCGACCGTATACGATTGCGAAGCCGGTGCACCCGCGTAGGTCGAACCGTCGTGGGTGACATCGGATGCCGCCACCGTGTACTCGCCGGCCGCCAGCTGGGTCAACGTAGTGGTGGTGGTCACCGTGCGCGAAAATCCGCCCGGTCCCGTGACTGTTACACCTGCCTGGGCACCCGCCGGCAGACCATTGATCGTGACGAGCAATGATCCGTACTGCCGCTGCTGGCCAGGATCCGAAGGTCCGTCGCCAGAACAGGCGGCAAAAACGAATGCGGCCGCGGCCAACAGGGCGCGCGCAGGCCTGCGAGGTATCCAGGAATTACTGCGAATCGACATGGGACTGCCTTAACCTGCGGTGAATAATTCGGGAGTCGGCTTAGGCCGCGACCCTATCTGAGAGAGACGCGTCGCGGCTCGTCTCGGCAACCCATGTTGTAGATGGGAGATGGGGGATGGGAGATGGCGGTGACAAAGCTGAACCACGTCTCCAATTTGCGGCCACGCTCAGTACGCCAGAAGGAGCGGAAGTTCCAACAAACGGCGAAGTGTCTGGAGAAATTTTGCGCCGGTCGCGCCGTCGATGACGCGATGATCACAACTCATCGTGACACGCAGCCGGCGACGTACCACGACATTGCCACCGACGACCACAGGCTTTGGCTCAATACCGCCTATCGCGAGGATGCCGCACTCCGGCGGATTGATGATTGCCGTGAAATGATCGATGCCGAACATACCGAGATTAGAGACGGAGAATGTGGACCCCGTGTATTCCTCCGGCTTGAGTTTCCGCTCGCGCGCGCGACCCGCGAGCTCTCGCGCCTCGGCCGCGATTTCGCGCAGTCCTTTCTGGTCGGCATCGAAAATCACCGGGGTGATGAGGCCCTCCTCGATGGCCACCGCCATGCCAATATGGACACGATTGAAGTAGCGAATGTGGTCGCCTAACCAGTGCGCGTTGCACTCGGGATGCTGGGCAAGCGCGGTGGCGACGGCCTTCAGCACGATGTCGTTGAACGAGACCTTGTACTCGTCTCCGAGCTCAGCCATGGCGGTCCGCATTTCCGATGCGCGCTCGAGGTCGAACTCCGCGGTCAGGTAAAACGTCGGAATCGGTCCGATGGACTCGGAGAGCCGCCGAGCGATGGTCTTCCGGATCTGCGTGAGCGGGACGTCGCGATAATCCCCGTCGGTGTCGGCGCGAACGGGTGCGCGGGCGCCGGCCGGCGTCGCGGTCACACCAGGCGCTCCCTCGACGTCGCGCTTGATAATCCGCCCGCCAGGTCCGGAGCCGCCTAACGAAGCGAGATCGACGCCACGTTCGGCGGCAAGGCGCCGGGCCAGTGGGGAAGAGCGGGTGCGTTGCGAGGCGTCAGGTGCGGCCGCCGGCGCCTGAGTGCGTGGCGGGGGTGCAGGGGGAGCTGGGGGTTGGGCATGGGGCATGGGGCTTGGGGCTTGAATCACCGGGGTTTCCCCCGTGCCCCGTGCCCCGTGCCCCATGCCCATGGCGGAGGGTGCGGGTGCTGCTGGTGCTGACGGTGCGGGCGCGGAGGGTGCTGGCGCTGCCGCGGGAGTCGCGCTGGACGCGCCGGCAACGAGCGACTCAATGTCCTCGTCCTTGCCGGCGATAACGGCGATCAAGGTGCCGACAGGCGACGTCCCGCCCTCTTCGATCAGTCGTTTCCGCAGTATGCCGTCGCCACGAGCGACCAGCTCCATGATCGCCTTGTCCGTCTCGACCTCGGCGAGCACGTCGCCGCTTTTCACGGCATCGCCTTCGGCCTTCGCCCACTTCACCAGGCGCCCTTCTTCCATCGTGGGAGAAAGGGCCTCCATGAACACTTTGGTTGCC
>DASRPK010000326.1:0-3026 GCA_035646395.1 Gemmatimonadaceae bacterium
CGGCGCCCGGATTGCGTCGCATCGGGTTCAGGTGTGGCTGGTGAATACCGGGTGGACAGGGGGACCCGCCGGCGTGGGATCCCGGATGCGGATTGCCCACACGCGGGCGATGATCACGGCGGCGCTGAATGGAGAGTTGGACGCGGTGAAGTACCAGCGTCATGCGATCTTCAATCTGGACATGCCGGTGACCTGCCCAGGCGTGCCGGACAGTGTGCTCGATCCTCGAACGACCTGGGCGGACAAGGACCAGTACGATCGGGCGGCGACGACGCTGGCCGAAATGTTTGTCGCCAACTTCAAGACGTTCGAGCGCGACGGGACCGCCGATGTCAAAGCGGCCGGGCCGGTCGTCTGAATGTCACCCCCACGGAGGGCGCGTCCCCCATCCAGACCCGCCCTGGCGGGGAAACCCGATCGGGTTCCGGAGGGGGACGACGACCTTGCCCTCGTCCAGCGGCTCGTCACCGAGCTGGGAGCGCCGCACCTGCTGCGCTTGATGGCAGACGCCGCAATGCAGCACGCAGACGCACTGGCACAGCAGGGGGCGAGCCCTCATGCCGCTCGCCTGTCTCGGGAGGCGGCGCTTCTGAACCGGGCGGCCCACGAGATCTTGGAGTGATCCGCTATTCAGGTCGGCGACGCGTGGCTATCGCCGACGGCCTTCGCGCTGCAGCTGGCGAAGGAGGTCCTGGGTCCCGACGAGGTGGTTGTTGAAGATCTGGCGGGCCACGTCGAGCAGTTGGGCAATGAGCGGGTCGCGCAGCGCATAGCGGACGCTGACCCCCTCTTTCTTGCCGGCAACGATATTGGTACCACGGAGCACGGCCAGTTGCTGGGAGACCACGGGCTGGTCGACACCGAGTGCGTCTTGGAGCTCCTGCACGCTCAGATCTTTACGGATCAACAGTTCGAGGATCCGAATGCGCACCGGGTGTGCCAGTGCGCGAAAGAACGCGGCCTTGAAGGCCTGCAGTTCCTCGGTCGGGACGTCCGTCATGCGCGCCATTCTACTGATCTTGCCACGTCGCGGCCCGCGCCACGGCCACATCTATCCGCAGGCTCAGTCCGCGAATCGTCGAACAGGGTGCGTTGCGGGTTTTCGAGGACTTGCCTGGCGATGGAGGACGAGAGGCTGACCGGGCCGCTCGATAGCCTCATGGGACTCATATATTACAATATATGCATGTTTCGTGTCCGGTGGAACCTTTCCGGGACCCACGGCCTGCAAATTAGGCTGCTCGCCGGATGCCGGGGCTCCAGCGACGGAGAGAGGGCGTCACGGCTTGTGACGCCCTTAGCAGCCGCTGAGCATCACTGAAGAGGTGCCGTTGGTATGCGTCCCAACAGCACCAGAGTCAAGTTCGCCATGGTGAAGCGCCCTCGTCCGTCGCTGCCGATGCCCAAACTCGTGGAGAGCCTGCGGCGCGGCTACTCCACCGAGGCGTTTGTCGGCGATCTCGTCGCCGGCGTCACGGTCGGGTTGGTGGCCCTTCCGCTTGCGATGGCGTTTGCCATCGCGTCCGGCGTGCCACCGCAGAACGGGATCTACTGCGCTGTTGTCGCCGGCTTCGTCATCTCCGCGTTGGGGGGATCCCGAGTCCAGATCGGTGGCCCGACAGGCGCGTTCGTCGTCGTCGTGGCCGGCATCGTCACGACCCACGGACTCGACGGCCTTTTCATGTGCACGCTGATGGCCGGTGCCGTGCTGATACTCCTAGGCCTCACCGGCCTCGGAACGGCCGTGAAGTACATTCCACGGCCCGTCGTGATCGGATTCACCAACGGCATTGCCGTGCTCATCGCGAGCACTCAGATCCGCGATTTCTTCGGTCTGCAGCCTCCCGAGGTTCCTGGCGACTTCCTCGGCCGCGCCCAGGCACTGGTCGCGTTCGCAGGAACGGCATCCGTCGTGGCCACTGCCCTCGCCGTGGTCACAGTCGTCACGATACTGAGCCTCAGACGAGTTTCGCGGCGCATCCCTGGGAGCATCCTCGTGCTCCTCGTCGGATCGGCCGTCGCCCTTGCGGTGGGCCTCCCGGTGGAAACGATCGGCACGCGGTTCGGCGGCGTGCCGAGCGGCCTTCCCGCGCTGCACCTGCCGGCCTTTAGACCGGACCTGATTCTGCCCTTAGTCTCGCCGGCGTTGACGGTCGCCATGCTTGGCGCGATTGAATCGTTACTGTCTGCCGTCGTCGCCGACCGGATGTCCGGGGATCGGCACGACCCCAACGTCGAGCTGACGGCCCAAGGAATCGCGAACCTGCTGTCGCCGCTCTTTGGAGGTCTTCCCGCCACGGGTGCCATCGCGCGTACGGCGACGAATATTCGCTCAGGCGCCCGCACGCCGATCGCGGGGATGACCCACGCCATCACACTGCTCCTGATCCTGTTGTTTGCGGCGCCGCTGGCCCGGCACATTCCCCTCGCCATCCTGGCGGGGATCCTCATCATCGTTTCGTACGACATGGGTGAGTGGTCGGAGATTCCAGACGTCATCCGACTCGGCTCGGCCGAAACGGCCGTGTGGCTCATCACGTTCGCGCTCACAGTCTTTGCGGATCTCACGGTCGCGGTGGAAGCCGGCATGATCCTCGCGGCACTGCTCTACATTCGGCGCGTGACGACCACGACGACGGTGACGCGTGTCACGCCCGACTACGTGCGGCGTGGCCAGCCCCACAGTCTCCAACTGCAGCGGATTCCCGAGAACGTGGCGATCTACCGCATTCACGGCCCGTTTCTCTTCGGAGCGACGGACAAGTTGGCGGAGTTGGAGGACGAGGTGCCCGACCTGCCGAAGGTCGTCATCTTGCGATTGCGCAACATGACGGCGATTGACGGCACCGGTTTGCACGCGCTCGAGCACTTTGCCGACGTCCTGCATGCGAGCGGGCGCACGCTCCTGCTGTGCGGTATGCGCGATCAGCCTGCCCGTATGATGCAGCGCGCCGAGTTTCATCAGCACATCGGCGATGAGAATCTGTTGCCGAGCGTCGAACGAGCGCTCGAGCGCGCGCGGGAGA
>DASRPK010000327.1:0-2778 GCA_035646395.1 Gemmatimonadaceae bacterium
TACGGTGGTCAGGATCGCGATCGCGGCGACAAACAGGAAAACGACCGGATCAAGCCCGACTTCATCGATCCGTGGAATGCCACGCGGCGCGAGCGCAACGACGGCCCGCGATGCCCATACGCCGATGAGGAGCCCGGCGAACCCGCCGGCCGCTGCCAGGATGAGACTTTCGATGAGAAGCCCGCGAGCAAGGTGAACTCGTGACGCACCCAGGGCAGCGCGTACAGCCAGTTCTCGGCGCCTAACGACACTCTGCGCCAGCAACAGGTTGGCGACGTTGGCGCAGCCGATGAGAAGAACGAACGCCACCGCGCCCAGAAACAGGAACATCGTGGTCCGCACAGGACCGACGACGACATCCTGCCAGGTCCGCATGACGATGGACCACCCTTCGCGGTCGCTGAAGTGAGCGCGCTGTACGTCGGCGCCCACGCTGGCCACGTCCCGGCCCACAGCCTCCGGCTTCACGCCATCACGCAGGCGCGCGAAGGCGAGGAAGCCGCGCCAGTCGCGCCGGTCCTCGGCGCGAGGATCGAAGTGAATCGGGCGCCACATCTGGATGTTCTCGAGCAGTGGCACGCGAACGCCGGCCGGCAGGACGCCGATGATGGTGTGGGGTTCGTCGTCGAGCACGACCGTCTCGCCCACGACGCTGGTGCGTGCGCCGAAGCGCGTGCGCCACGTCTCGTTGGAGAGCACGACCACGCGCCGCCAGTTGTCGCCGAGATCTGCAGCCTCGATGAACCGCCCGAGAAGCGGTGTCACTCCCAGCGCCGCGAAGGCGCCGGGCGTCGCCAGTCCGCCACGGACCCCGTCGACGCCATCGGCCGTCTTCATGATGAACGCCCACTCGCGAGCGGCACCGGCCACCGCAATCCCAGGGACGCGCGCTGCCAGTTCGTAGACGTTAGGCACCGACGCGCCGCACCGATCACCGTTCTCGCCGCGGTCACGTTCGCAGAACGCCACGAGGCGCTCGGGCTCCGCGAACGGCAGTGGGCGCAGGACCACCGCGTTGACGATGCTGAACACCGCCGAGTTGAGGCCCATCGTCAGCGCCAGCGTCGCAATCGCCACCGCGGTAACGGCGCGATGCGACGCCATCACGCGCAGCGCCATGCGGAAGTCCGAACGGATCGTTCCCACGACATCACCTCTTCAGATCACCAGCGATGTCGTCACGATACGGAAGACGGGCAGCCCGTTCGTCGGGGATTATCCCACAATTTTGCCGGGGAATCTTCCGCTGCCGTCGCTCCCATATCAGGGTGACGCGAGTCGCGACTCTGCGCGGCGTTACCCCGACGTTCAGCGCCGAGGACTGTCCACGACTTCGGGTTGCACGACGAGGATGAGCGCGGCACGGGAACCGAACGTCATGGTGGGCCGCGCGCTGCCCAGGATGACGCTTTGGCCGGTGGGCATCGTGAGACCAGTTCGGAGGAGGTCAGGCGCATCCTTGCCTTGCATCGCGCTCTGAAGCGACACGCTGATCCGCACTGTCCGAGCGTCGCCTGTTCCTTCGACGCTCTCGACCCATCCCCGAATCTGGAACGCTTCGGTCATCCGTTCGTTGACGGGTCCTTTCGCCTTCGTCGACAGGCTCATGGTGAACTCGCTCCGTTCCTCAGTGCGAGCGGTGCCTTCGCCAATGAGTTCGTAGCCCGGGAATCGGAACAGCTTTCGCAGTTCGGCGTCGATTCCGGCGATAGCGGGATCACGATAGGAGCTGTCGAGTGCTGCGATCAGCTGAAATCGCATCGTCACGACCGCCCGGGGCCGATCATGGACCCGAAGCAGGCTGTCGACCAGCGCCAGCACCGAGTGCGTCTCACGGACGGTGATCGCGTTAATGTTGCCGGCTTCGAACACGCCGCCGTTAGGCGCATTCACGTACGGACCCAGCAGCCTGGCGGCGTCCTGGGCGCTGAGATTCTGCAGCTTGAACGTGCGGACGGGGAGATCACGCGGGTCCTGTGCCGGCGCGCGCGCGGGCAGGCCAACCGCCAGGAGAGTGATGAGGGCAAATCGTCTATGCATGTGAGTCCTCCAGGGCTCAATACAGCCAGACAACGACAAGTTTCGGGTTACTGGTGTGCATCACCGTCGCCCGCGTCCCGGCCGGAGGAACTACCGTCACCGCCCCCGGCGACACCGGGACTGAGGACTGCACGACGGCCGGCTCGATTCGCACCGGCACCACCGCCACTGCCGGTGCAAACGCCCGAAGCGGCGCCTGATGGATGCGAGTGACCCGAGGCGACGCTGCTGCAGCGTTCGGCGGTCGTGGGGCAGGTGCAGGTGCAGAAGCTTCTACAACCCCTACCGCGTTTTTCACCGGCGCTGGCGTGACGACCAGCTCGTCAGCGGAACGCGAACGCAACGTCACAGCCATCACGATCGCGGCGAGCGCACAGGCAGGAACGAGGGTTGGCGTCGCGCGCCGTGCGGCCCGTTTGACTGGCGCCGACGGCAGCTCGCGGGCGAGCAGCAGCGTGTCCTGAACCAGTTGGGACGCGACCCGACGACAACGCGTGCAATCGCGAAGGTGCGTACTGAGTGGCGCAACACCAGCAGCGTCGAGATGCGACGGCTCGGCGTCGAGCATCGCCTGCAGGGCGGTTTCGCAAGTCATAGGTCATACTCCTCGAGCAGGTGCGGATGCTGCTCCATCATCCTGATCCGGATGCGACGGCGCGCGCGAGAGAGCGTGGCACGCACGGAGACCGGTTGCAGGCCGAGTGTCGCCGCAATCTCACTCGTCGACTTGCCGTCGAG
>DASRPK010000328.1:0-25074 GCA_035646395.1 Gemmatimonadaceae bacterium
AGGGATTCCCTGTCGGACAGATTCTCGCGGGATTCATCGCCGGCGCCGAGAACAGGATGCGGCCGTACCCGAAGGCACTCGCGCTGTACTTCCCGGGCGGCAAGGCGCTCGTCCCCGGCGATGTGCTCAAAAACCCCGAGCTGGCTACCAGCCTCCGGCGAATCGCGAAGGACGGACGCAGGGGATACTACGAAGGACCGACGGCCGAGGGCGTCGTCGCGGTGCTCAAGGCGGGCGGCAACCCGATTCGCGTTTCGGACTTCGCGAAATACGAGCCGCAGTGGAAACGCCCGCTGTGCACCGACTATCGCGGCTACACGATCGTGACGGCGGCGCCGCCGCAAACGGGCTATCAGGTGCTGCACGCGCTCGAGCTGCTCGAACCCTTCAACCTCAAGTCGCTCGGCCTGCCCACTCAATCCGCCAGGGCGTTCGACGTGATGGTGTCGGCGTTGCGGGCGGGCCAGGCGCAGACGCGCTACAACAGCGACCCGAATTGGGTTGCGGTTCCGGCCAACGGGCTCTCGTCAGCGGCGTTTGCCGCCACTCGTAAGGCGCTGGTTGGATCCGGTATCGCGGTGGACAGCATTCCCACGGACGACCCTGCCCGCTTCGACAACTCAGCGCCGCCCGGTGAGTGCGGCACGTATGAACCGTACGGAGCGGCCGCGCCGGTACCCGGCGCTCCGGGACCCGGGCCACGGGATTTCGATGACGCGGGTGAACGGTCCGCTGAGCCGGATGGAGAAACGACACACCTGTCGGCCGTGGACAAGGACGGCAATGCCGTTTCGTTGACCATCACGAACAGCAGCGTGTGGGGTTCTGGCGGGTTTGCGGAGGGCTTCTTCCTCAACAACTCGGGCTTCCGATTCACGGACCAGAACATCAACGCGCCGTCGCGCATCCCCTGGCGCATTCGTAACACGACGATCGCCCCGACGATCGTGATGAAGAACGGGCAGGTCCAGGTCGTGATCGGCGCTCCTGGCGGCGGACGCATTCCCACCGAGATCCTGCAGGTGCTGGTCTATATCCTCGATTACGGACTTGATCCGCTCGACGCGGTGAAACTCCCGCGGATCTTCACGTCGCCTCGGAATCCGCAGGTGCAGCTCGAGCACGGCTTCGCGCCGGAGCTGCTGCGAGAGGTCAGGGCAATGGGCTACGTGCCGGTCGCTGAAGCCGCCGGCTACGCCCGGCTCTACCTGATCGCGCGCCGCGGAAACGTCTGGATCGGCGTCGCCGACCCACGTCACGATGGGAGACCGCGCGGGTACTGAGGTGTTCTCCCGTAATGAGTCGGAAGCCAACGTTGTCGAAAGCTCGCATCGCGGCCAAGGCGCCGGCTCACGGAGAGCGAAGGGGAAGATGCGATCGATGTCATCTTTGTCCTGGCGCTGCGTGGGTCAGCACGGCTCAGAAGCCCGGGCCTTCACCCGCACCTCGGCCTGACGACGCTCCCGATGGAGTGAGACGATGCTTGGGAAGCGAATGCGCATGCAGGCGAGGAGTTCCTCGTGAACGGCGTGTTCCGCCTCCGCCAACCGGTAGTGCGCGAATCTCGTCTCGCGCGTGACTTCAACGAGCCCCATGCGGCGCAGGTAGGCCAGATGGCGCGATACGGTCGGCTGCGGCAGACGCAAGACATTTACGACATCACATACGCACAGCTCGCCGGCCACGAGCAGATTGAGGATGCGGATGCGGGTCGGGTCCGCGAATGCCTTGAAGACCGCGTCCACCTGGTGGATGGTCGGGCCAGAAATGGTCGGCGTCACGATTACCTCGGTGTCCTCGAATGCCTTACTGTCATATTCGCCTACGCGCATATTATGCGGTTAGCCGAATGTGCAGTCAAGACGGATAACGACCGACATCGAGGAGTCCAAATGTCTCGCGCTTTGCCGCTGGGAAATCCGGCCGAAAGAATTACCGAGCCTGCTGGATCCACACACCTGAAGAAGCTGCTTGCCGGCACCGTAGCTGTGTACGATCCCGCTATGTGCTGCTCGACCGGGCTGTGTGGTCCAGGTGTCGACCCCGCGTTGATGGCTATTGCGCGAGACCTTCGCTGGCTCGAAAAGCAAGGCGCCGTGGTACAGCGCTTCGGACTCTCGCAGGAGCCTAACGCGTTTGTGTCGAATCCGCGCGTCGGGGGCTTGATGCAGGCGTTCGGGGATGGGGCGCTCCCGGCCGTGCTGATCAACGACGGCGTGTTCTGCTACGGACGGTATCCCTCGCGCGACGAGATTGTCGCTGAGCTCAGCCGGACAGCCGGCGCACCGGAGCCTGACTCCCCGTGCTGCGCGCCGGGCTCCGGCTGCTGCTGAGGGCAACGACTCATGATTCAGCTCGGAATCACCACGCCATTCCTGTTCTTCACCGGCAAGGGCGGTGTCGGCAAGACCACCGTCGCAAGCAGCGCCGCACTCGCGCTGGCTGAGACAGGTCGCCGCGTGCTCATTGTGAGTACCGATCCCGCGTCGAATCTCGACGATGTGTTCGACATGCGGGTCGGAACCTCACCAACAATCGTGCCCGGTGCTCCCACGCTCCGGGTCATGAACCTCGATCCCGAAGCCGCGGCCGCGGCTTATCGCGAGCGTATGCTTGCCCCATATCGGTCGACGCTGCCGGCTTCCGCGCTGCGCAACATGGAAGAACAACTCTCCGGCGCATGCACCGTCGAGATCGCGGCCTTCAACGAGTTCACGTCACTACTCGCGAACCCGGCCGTCGTGTCGCAGTTCGACCACATCATTTTCGATACGGCCCCCACCGGCCATACGCTCAGGCTTCTGTCGCTTCCCACGGCCTGGAGCGGGTTCATCGAGACCAACACGACCGGCACGAGTTGCCTGGGTCCGCTCGCTGGTCTCGAGGCGCAACGCGAACAGTACGCCGACACGGTCCGTGAGCTTGGTGACGCGTCGCGGACGACCATGATCCTCGTGAGCCGCCCCGACGAGAGCTCCCTCCGCGAGGCCGCGCGCGCGGGCGGCGAGCTCGCCGCACTTGGCATTCGGAATCAGCGGCTCGTTATCAACGGCGTGCTGGATGTGTCGGACGAGAGCGACATTATCTCGTCGGCGTACGCGAACCGTCAGCATGCCGCACTATCGGCTATCCCCGTATCACTACGCGGTCTGCCGCGCGTCACGATCCCGCTCGTGGCGAGTGACCTGACGGGCGTTGCGGCACTTCGCGCCTTCGGCGATCCCGTCGCGGCCACTGAACCCGTTGTAACCGCGGAGCCCGAAATTGCCACGTCGGAGGTCCCTGATTTCGAGGATCTGATCGCCCGCATTGCGGCGGACGAGAAAGGCGTCGTGATGACGATGGGCAAGGGCGGCGTCGGCAAGACGTCGCTGGCCGCCGCTATTGCGCTGCGCCTCGCGACCAACGGACATCGCGTTCATCTCTCAACCACAGATCCCGCAGCGCACGTCGCCGAGGCCGTGGGCGATGTAACACCGGCCAACTTAACGCTGAGTCGGATCGACCCGGCGGCCGAGACCGCGCGCTACACCGCGGAGGTAATCGCTGCCGCGGGCAAGCTTGAGCCCGACGAGTTGTTGCTGCTCGAGGAAGACCTGCGCTCGCCGTGCACGGAAGAGATTGCGGTGTTCCGTGCCTTCGCGCGCACGGTGGCCGCGGCCGCGGATGGCTTCGTCGTGCTCGACACGGCGCCGACGGGACACACGCTCCTCCTCCTCGACGCCGCGGAGAGCTATCACCGTGAGGTGGCGCGCACTCAAGGCTCTCACATCCCGGAGTTCGTGCGCGCGTTGTTGCCGAGACTCCGCGACCCGCGGTACACGAAAGTCCTGCTGGTGACGCTCGCTGAATCCACGCCGGTGCTGGAGGCGGAGCGATTGCAAGCCGATCTGCGGCGCGCCGGCATTGAGCCGTTCGGCTGGGTGGTGAATGCAAGTCTGTCCGCGAGTGAGACGCGACACCCGTTGCTTGCGGCTCGGGCGCGGCTCGAGGCACCGCACTTCGCGCGAGTTCGGGACACGCTCGCAACGAATCTCTGGGTGATCCCGTGGACGCCGGCGGCAAGGCTGGGCGCCGATAGTCTTCACACCGCTGGTGTTGAAACGCCAAGTGCCCGATGAGTGAAATCCGGGCACTGCGTGGATTCTCGTTGCCGGTGGTCTACGCGATCTGGATCCTCTTGATTTCGACGTTGTACTAGCCGACGCGCAAGGTGGCCGCGCTCAAATCGAAGGGCCGGGGTGATAGAACTGCCATTCCGTTCTTTCAGTTAGCTCCGCGAACTCCGCGTCTCCGCGTGAACAACTTTACTGGCGCAGCGAAGTTGAATCACTTCGTGGGTTCACCACGATCAGTTGCGAGACTTCCCTGTTTCCAATGACTGCATCCGAAACGGTCGCGCGAGCAAGGTAGTTCCCGGTGGTGAGGTACGCATGCTTGAACGTCACGCGCGCAAAGGGTCCGCCGCCGGTGGAGTACTGATCGCTGTTCGAATCGCCGTAGTTGATCACGACGGCGGACACATTGTTTGCCGTCACGTTCACGACGAACGTCACCGTATCTCCTAGCTGGCCAACCAGCGGGCTCGCTTCGATCCGAGCGGCGAACTGCCGCGCTGTTGACGTAGGCGGCTGACAAGCCGCGGTCACGGCGACGATCAAGCCGAGGAGAATCCGGCGCATGGGCAAAGCTCAGCGCGCCTCGAGATTCCTGCAAGTACAATGTTACTACCGACGCGTCCGCTGCCGCATGATCTCCCGAAACTCCACCCACCGCGGGTGACTGGTCTTCACCCGCGCCCCGGTGACCAGCACAATCACGTGCTCCCCTCGGCTGTCGTGGACGATCTCCCGCACACGATCGAGGTTCACGATCGCCGACCGGTGCACCCGGGCGAAATGTCTCGGGTCGAGACGTGACTCGAGGACGTGCATCCGCTCCCGGTACAGGTACGAGCGGCCGCGAATATGAAGCCGCGCATAATACGTCTCGGCCTGGATCCAATCGATCTCGTCAACCTTGAGGATGATGTCGCGTGTGCCGACACGGACCATTACTTCGGTCAGGTAACCGGGCGCCTCACGTTCCTTGACCTGTTCTCGTGCCGCGGCATGAATGGCGGTGCTCCAGTCCTCGGATCGCTGTGAGAGTTGCTCACGCGCACGGTCGAGCGCTTCGTCAAGCCGCGCCGGCTGCACCGGCTTGAGCAGATAGTCGAGTGCACGGACGCGAAATGCCTCAATCGCAAAACGGTCGAACGCAGTGACGAACACGACATAGGGCAGTTCGCGCCGATCCAGTTGCGCTACCACGCTGAAGCCGTCGAGTCCCGGCATGCGGATGTCGAGCAGCAACATGTCCGGACGGTGTTCGCGGACGGCGGATAGTGCCTCGGCTCCATTGGCGCACGTGGCGACGACATCGACATCAGCTCGCGCGGCCAGCAACTGCAACATGTCCTGGCGGGCGAGTGGTTCATCGTCGACGATGACCACTCGCAGGGACTTGCGAGGCAGGACGGCAAGCGCGGTCATGCCTGACGAGTGGTGAGCGTCAAATCCGACGTTGCCGGCAGGATGACCACTGCTTCCGCTCCGCCGTTGCTGCCATTCCCGAGCAGGAGTGACGCGCCACGTCCATAGATGTGGTCGAGCCGCTCACGGGTATTGGCGATGCCGATGCCTTCGCGCGTGGGTCGACCGTCTCGGCCGAGCGAAAATCCATGGCCCGAATCCGCAATGCGGATCCGGACCATGTCCGCCTCGCGCTTCACGCTCACCTGCACCGTTCCTTTCCCCTCTCGTGGTTCAACGCCGTGTCGAATGGCGTTCTCTACCAGGGGCTGCAGCAGCATTGTCGGAATGAGCAGGTCGTTCGTCTCGCGATCGATCTCGACGTTCGCGCTGAGCCGGTCACTGAATCGCAGGCGCTGGATGTAGAGATAGTCCTCGAGCAACGCCGCCTCACGAGCGACGGTGCTGAATGCCCCGTTGCCATTGCCGAGTGACTGCCGGAGCAACTCGCCTAACCGTTGAATCACTTCCCGCGCCTCCACTCTGCGTTCCTGGGCAATGAGGCCGGAAATCGCGGTCAATGTGTTGAAGAGGAAGTGCGGGTTCATCTGCATCGAGAGCGCATCCAGTCTTGCCTGTGCCACCGAGGATTCGAGCTCCGCGGCGCGTGTCTCGAGTTGGGCGCGGCTCACCGCTTCATCGCGCACGGCTCTCGCAAAATCGATCGCGACAAACACACCCGCCGTGCCGGCATATGTCACGATGCTCTCGAGAAAGAAATTCCCGAAGAATCGCTGCACCTGGTTCCCGAGCGACGTAGCCACACCACCGAACTGGCCAGTGGTGAACCAGAAGATCGCGCCCACCGTAACGACCTGCACCAGGGCGACGACGACGCCGGCAATTGCATGCTTGCCGAGTGCCTGCCAGTGGCGCCCTCCGGAAAACGGGAAACGCTCCGCGAGTGCCGTGATGACCGGCGTGAGAAGCATCCACGAGATCCACCACGGGAATCCTCCCTTCACCGCGCCGGCCAGGGTCCAGATGCGGCTGGAAGCCTGAGCGAGGACGTATGACTGCACCAGCTGGACGAGTGCAAGCGTCATCCAGATGGCCGCCGCAATCGCAAACAGCGTGCGGCGGTCGTTGAACCATGCCCCGCGGCTCGTCCCGTGGTATTCGCTCATGCTCTCAAGAATACGACACCCGGGAAGTCAGGCGCAGGTACGCATTGCACGGCTCGTCCCGTTGGTTGCACGCCAGCGGCAGTGTGCTGCCTCACTCTTCCGTTCTCCGCTGAAGAACACCTCATTCGGCATTCGTCATTGCACCACCAAGACAGCTCAACCGCAAAGAACGCAAAGGACGCCAAGGATGCATGCGCGATTAAGAAACCTTTGCGGTCCTTCGCGACCTTTGCGGTGAAAAGTTCTGACAAAAACTTTATTTACCACCGGAGTTCGCTGGATGCGCGTCTCTCTATTCCTCGTTTTCGCCACCGCATGCGCGCGTAATGCGCCGCACCACGAAATGGCGACGTCGTCCGCCGAGCCAAATGCCTACGGCGCCGAAGTCGTGCAGGGCTATGAGCAGGTGCGCACCGCGACTGCTGCCTATCGAGTGCTCGACTCGGCCGTCACCAAGGGGTATCCGGCGAGTGTCCCGCAGTGCTTGGCCGACGCGACTCACGGCGCCATGGGGTACCACCACGTAAACCGAAGCTACGTCGACAATAAAATTGAACTCGACAAGCCCGAGATCCTGCTCTACGAGCGGAAAGCGGACGGCTCGTATGGGCTTAACGGCGTGGAGTACATCATCCCATATCGGGTGTGGCCGAAAGACTCCGTACCGCCGAAGCTGATGGGACGCGACATGCTCAAGAGCGAATCGCTGCAGCTGTGGTACACGCACATGTGGGTGTGGACGCCTAACAGCGCGGGCCTGTTCGCCGACTGGAATCCGGCGGTGAAGTGCCGGTCCAGCTGACCGTCATTTGCCGAAGAACTGGATCAGGTTGCCGTCGTAGTCGCGGATGATGGCATTGGCGCGCTGAGTGGCGGACTTCGGAAAAGGACCGATGGCAATCGGGATCCCACGCGCACGAAACGCCGCGATCGTCCGGTCGAAATCCTCCACGATGACTCCCGACTTGAAGAACCCGTGCACCTTGAAATTTTCGCCGGCATTGGGCGCCATCGAGTGCAGAGGCTTTGCGTCGTTATGCTGAAGTAACTCGACGATCAACCCCCCACCCTCGAGCACGACGACTGATGCGTCGGCCGACCGTGGCGGCTGCAGGATGACTTTCATCCCCAGTTTCTCGCGATACCACTGCGCGCTGGCGCTGACGTCGGGAACCGAAAGCGCGAAGAAGGCGCCGGTGGTCTGGAACGGAGGGTCGGCTTGCTGAGCGACTGGAGAGACCAGCGAGCCAGCGGCGATCGCCCACAACAGGGAAACTCGACTCACGGTGCCTCCGGGAAGGTGACGACCGTTTAAATCGTCCCGCCGCCTGGTGAAGCGCAACATCGTTGTGACGAACGGCGCGTCAATGGCTCTTACGACGCTCGCTTCGATTTTCGTGCCCGATCAGCCCACATTGCCCATGGGACAACGATCCATCCAATCAGACTGAACATGCCCACGGAACGTCCGTCCGGCGGTGGTGGACCCCATGGTGAAGTCGCCCACATGATCGTGCTGACGAGGATTAACGACCAGAAAGCCCACCCGGGTCGTTGACCACGCTGTGACAGCGTCTTCAGGTAGATCGCGATGGCTACCAGCCACATGGCGCCTTCGACAATCAACGTTCCCGGTATCGAGTTCCAGAGTGCGAGGCCAAGCTTCGGCGAATCTCCGGGCCAGATCGGCATGTCCGGCGCATGCGTGATGAAGTCGAGCGGCCAGTGACTGACGACGGCCATGGCGAGCAGTGTCCACGCCGACGATGGCACTTTGGCAATTAGTGCAATCGTCACCAGGAGCAATCCCCAGATCGCGGTCATTGCCAGGCTGTGCGACCATGGATATGAGTCGAATACAAGCGGCGTGAACGCGGTCGCGCCGGGGACGACGCTTACCTGCTCCAGGCCGGCGAGGACGAACAGCGGCCAGACGAGATCGAGTGCGCTGACACCAGCCACGAACCACGCAAGGTTCACGTCCGGTTCGTAACGCTTGGCGGCGAGAGCAACCGCAAGATGACCGACAAACATGGGACAGCAATCTGTCCTGAGGTCGAGTGCGGCGTTAGTGACTCATCCCGACCCCGCCGGTTCACCTTCCGTCCGCTCGTCGCTTGCTGCGACTGCGGCATGACGGCACCTTATGTCATGGCGCGTCCTGGACTGGTCGTTCTCATTTCGCTGTTCCTTTCTGGTTGCTTCACGTACATCCCGATCGAACCAGGAGACGTGGAGCCAGGATTCGACGTGCGAGCGCGCGTATCCCCCAGCGCCAGTGCGCGGATCGCTCCCCTGCTTGGATCCACCGATGCGCGCCGGCTCGACGGAAAGTTGATCATGCGCGCAGGCGATACGTTGATCGTCGAGGTCCCCACGCTCATGCTGCACAACCGCGAGTTCGGCAGGACGCCTAACCAGCGTGTCTCGATTCCGCGTGGAGACCTGGTGGAGCTGGAGGTCCGTAAAATGGATCGCTGGCGCACGATGGGCATCGTGGGCGGCGCGGCGGTAGTGCTCGGCGTCACGCTCACCAAGGCGCTGAAAGGAGAACCCGGGAAGGAACCCTTGCCCGGCGGCGGCGGAACCGACGCGATTGTTTTCCGGTTCGCCTGGCCGTGATGAAGTTGAAGAGTTGAAGAGTTGAAGAGTTAAGAGGACGAAAGGGGCCCCGAATCCGGAGCCCCTTTGCGCGTCTTCAACTCTTCAACTCTTCAACTCTTCATCCGCCCCTCAGGTTCGGATTCGTCTCCTTCTCAGACCTCGAGATCGGGAAACACAGGTCCTGCGTCTGCAAATGCGAGGATGCTCCCGGAAGCTCCAGTGGATCGAGCGCGCCCGGGGTGTTCTGTTCCTTCCACCGCCGCATGTCGCCAAGGCGGCGGGCCTCGAGCCAGAGCTCGATGCCCCGTTCCCGCTTCAGGAGCCGCCACGCGTCGGTGAGATCCGTGGCCGTGATGGTGGCGGTGTTCGCATGCGTCCGCACCTGGTTGATCGACGTCAGCGCGCCGGTGACGTCCGACGAACGCAGCTTTGCTTCGGCTTCGATCAACCGCATCTCCCGGCCGCTCGACAGGCGGATCGGCGCGGCCGAGGTAGCGTGCTTCGCTTCCGGCCAGAACGACACCTTGCCACAACACTCGATCGCCGCGTCGCCTTCCAGCGTCGTGACCGTGATCGGGACGCGCGGGTCGTTCGTGGCCGTGCGGTACGTGTAGTACCACGTGTTCCACTGCGTGTGTGCGCGATACGCCGAGCCACTCTCGCGGCTGTTCCCGGACGCCCAGAAGATCCTGTTCCGCTGGTCGTCATTGCCGATGTTGAAGTAGGGCATGTTGTATACGAAGGCGATCGGCACCTGGCCGGCATCGGCCACCGCGTCGGTCCACTTGTTCAGGTAAACCCGGGCGCTCGCCCGCCCCGCGTAGGCCGCGTTGTTCAGTGTTGCCATGGTGGCCGCGGTGCCACCGGTCACGGCCAGCGCCTTGGTGAACAGGCTTTCGGCACGGGTGAAAAATGTGGCGTTAGGCAGCGCGGCGCTGCCGTCGATCACCGCTTCGCACATGTTTTCGCCCAGCAGACGGTTCGCGTAACCGGCGTAGACATAGCCCAGCTGCAGCAGGTTCGCGTACTGCGCCGGCGTCTGCAGGCTGCCGACGGGCGGCGGGCCCACCTCCTCGAGGCGGCGCAACGTTTCCTCGGCCAGCCACCGCGCGCGTTGCGCCTGTTCCCAGTGCGTATTCAGGTCCGCGTCATCCCCATTGAGCTCGCCGTTCTGCCACCGCGCCGTGATCCCGAAACTGCCGGTGGAGCCGGCCGGATGGATCTCGCGGGCCACCGCCGCGCCGGTGTAGCTGATCCAGTTGAGGCCCGACGAGATCGCGCGTCCGGCGCCGTTCACCATGGCGGTGGCTGCGTTACGGTCGGCAAGGAATTCATCCTGCACCGGGCCCGGGTTGGTCACCGTCGTGTCGCACGAGACCGTCGCGAGCAGGAGCGCGAGGCCGCTGATCGTGAGTTTCGACATTTCGAATCTCCCAGAGTGAGAAGTCAGGGTGCGCATCAGAACACGATCCGGAACGTCGCCGTGTAGGACGCCGGTGGCGGGACGTGCTCGAGGATCGAGCGCACGCGGGAGTCGAAACCTCCATTGTTGCCTGTTTCAGGATCGAAGACCGGGAAGTCATCGTTCAACCAGCGCCAGATATTGTGACCGGAGAGGGTAAACGACGCCGCGGACGAACCCGGGAAGTAGCGCGTCGGCACCGGCATGTTGAGTGACACCTCGCGCAGCTTGAAGAAGTTGGCCGGATAGATGAAGTAGTCGGCGCGCGACGCGGCCTGCGTGCAGCGGGCATGGTCGAGGGGCCGGATTTCGGCGGTTCTTCCGGTCTCCTGCAGGGTGTAGAAGTTGTAGCACCCAGGCCACCGGATCCCACGTGTTATGGCGTTGTACGCCGCGCCGTCATACATGTAGTGGCCGCCCTGGTATTCCCCACGCACGATCAGGTTGAAGCCCTTCGGCAGGAGCAGGTTGGTGTTGATGCCGTAAGTCTTCGTTGGCAGGTTCGGACCGAACACGCAATCGTTAGGGTTCGTGCTGATCTCCGGCGCCGCACCCAGCTCCTCCGGATTCATGACGCAGAAGTCGGTGCGAATGACCGGGATGGACTCGTCTTTCATGATCCAGCCGAAGTTGCCGATCGAGAAGTCCGCCGCCCCGCCCAGCGACTTCACCTTGTCCGAGGTCGTGAACAACGACCCGCCCACCTGCCATTCCAGCGCCGACGTGCGCAGGACCGTGTAGTTGACGGTCGCCTCAAGGCCGCTGCTCGTCATCGAGCCCACGTTCTGCTGTTGCGAGTTGAGGAAGCCGAGCGACGGGATCTGGCGCGCACTGAACAGCGCCTGGTCCACATCCCGGCTGTACCACGTCATCTGCGTGGTCAGCTTGTCGCCGAAGAACGCGCCGTCGAATCCGAGCTCGATTTCGGTCGTACGCTCCGGGCCGAGATCCGGGTTCCCGACATTTCTCGGGTAGAACGCCGGTTGTCCGCCCCACCCGACCGGTTCCCAGGTCCGCACGGCGTCGAACGCACCGGGGGCACGGCCGGAACGTCCCCACGCGGCGCGGATCTTCATTTCCGGATTCCACTCCGGCCAGAAGCTTTCTTCAGACGCGACCCAGGAGAAGCTCGCCTTCGGGTAGTACTGCAGACCGAAATTCTCACCGAACGCGCTGTTGCCGTCGACGCGGAAACCCAGGGTCAGGAAGTACCGGTTGTCCTTGTCGAACAGGCCCTGGCCGAAAAACCCGCCGTTCACGACGCGTTGCCGTTCCTCGAACCCTAACGTGGTGCCGGCGCTCGTCACGGTCGGCTTGCCGGGTCCGGGGAAGTTCTCACCATACGCTGACGTCTCCCGCGTTTCCGCGGAGACGCCCTGCGCGCCCCAGGACCACGTGGTCCGCAGCCCGAGCAGTTGCGGGATGACGTAACTGCCCACGTAATCGAACGTGACATTCTCGTAGGCATTGCGCCGGCTGGAGATGATGCCTGACGGCGCAGAGATGAACCCGAAGGGCCGGAGGTTGCGGTTCTCGATCTGCGCGAGGTCGTAGCCGACGGTGAACTTGTTGGTGAAGCTCGTCGTCGGACTGTAGTTGATCGACCCGCCGGTAATGAGGTGGGTGATGTCGCTGTTGATCTCCTGGTTCAGCATCTTCTCGACGACTTCCGGTCGATCGTCGGAAGCGTAGTTGCGATCCCGCCGGAAGGCGTTCAGCGTCAGCCCGTGCGCGTTATTGCCCGCCGCCGTGTTGGCGATGTTGTCCTTCGTATAGGCAGTGTTGAATGTGAACAGGATGTTGTTGATCGGCATGAACGAGAAGTTGCCACGCACTGCCTGGCGAGCTTCCTTGTCGTTGGGGAGCACACCTTCCTCGTCCGACGCGGCGCCGGACACGAAGTAGCGCAGGTTCTCGCCACCACCCCCCACCGAGAGCGAATATCGCTGCCGGAGGCCGTTCCGCAGCCAGGGGTCGATGAACAGGTACGAAGACGTGCCGCCGGCGCGCGATACGCCACGCGTGGGCAGTCCGTCGAACCGGTCGGGGAAGGAATCGCGGTATGCCTGCATGGTGCCGGTGCAGGCATTGTTCACGCGCGTCGTGCACGAGAAAATCGTGTCACCCGGCGGCGCCTCGAGTGGATCGGGCCCGAACGGCAGCGAGCGGACGAATCCCTGGTCGACGCTGAAGGACCACTGCGGGCGGCCGGTGCGGCCGCTCTTGGTGAAGATCTGGATCACGCCGGCCGCGGCTTCGGTGCCATACAGCGTTGCCGCCGCGGCGCCCTTGATGACCTCGACCCGTTCGATGTCGTTAGGGTTGATATCGTTGAGCGGGCTGGCCACGTCGTTGCCGCTGCGCAGGTCGGAGCCGGTGGGCGGGACGTTGCGCTGGTACCCGTCGCTCCGGATACGCACGCCGTCGACGTAGATGAGCGGCTGGTTGCTCATCGTGACGCTGACGTTCCCGCGCAGCCGGATCATCGAGCCGCTGCCGGCCATCGCCGAACTGGGCATCACGGTCATGCCGGTCGTCCGGCCCTGCAGCAACTGCCCGATGTTCGAAGAGGGCAGTTGCACTTTCGCCATGTCGATCTGCGAAATGCTGTTGCCGACCTCCCGATTCCGCGCCGCGCTGCCGGTACCCGTCACCACGACCGCATCGAGGGCCAGTGCCTGTGTGCGCATCGTGAAGTCCGACGTAACGGTGGCGCCGGCGGTGACGGTCACCGCCTGGTCCATCGGTCGGTGTCCAATGAACTGGACTCGAACACGTTGTTGGCCGACTGGAACATTGACGACCGTGTACCGGCCATCCATGCCGGTTCGTGTGCCGAGCGAGGTGCCGACGACCGAGACCTGGGCTGCCGCCAGCGCCTGGCCTGACTCGGACGTGACGGTTCCGGTGATCGTTCCTGTCTGCGCAACAGATCGCGCACTGACCAGCACCAACAGGGCAAACGTCCACTGCACGACGGACCACGTGATGCGGTGCGGAGAAAATCCAGGCATGAGCGTCTCCAGTTCGTGGGAGTACCGGCCCGGCTATGGGTCGAGTCAGACGTTACGTGTATTGCGGGGCGCGTCAAGAAGCGAAGGCGGCGCCGATCCTGAGCCGATTCAAAGGGACGGCTGCGCGTGTTCTGCGGACGAACGGTGTGGGGACATTCCGAGTCTTCGTCAGTTCACCACAACCGCGATCGTCGCTTCGCGCTCACCGGCAACGGCGTCGGTGACGGTAGCAGTCACGGTGTACGTACCCGCCGCATCGTAGGCGTGTTTGAACGTGATGCGCGCGCTCAGCGCTCCGCCGGTTCCATACTGGTCGCCGGTCTGGTCGCCGTAATCGATCATTGCGCCGAACAGGTTATTCCCCGCGGCAGTCACGGTGAACGTGACGGTGTCGCCGCGGGGAACGACCGTTGTGTTCGCTTGAATCGAAACGGTGAGTGGAACCGGTGGCTCGGTACTTTGCCGGCAAGCCGAAGTCGCAATCAGTAACGTCAGTCCGAGCGGTGCCAGGCGCATGGGGAAAGCATCGTCCACGATCTCGTCTGACGCAACACGTACCCTCGCGTAATGCGGAGCGCTATCGCGATCCCACCCAATGCGCGACGAACTGACACGAAGCACCGGCGCCTGAACGATCCACGGTCGCATCAGCCACGAAGCTTCGATTCCCGAATCTGCCGGCAAGAGTGATGCGGTACTGAAACCCGTCCCCTACGTCGACATCGCGCGGTGTCGTCGTGAACGTGCTGTCGGCGGCGACCGAGCCCGAATATGTCGTCCCTCCGTGAACGAGCGTGATGGCTCCGCTGGCAACATTGTGTGTGACCACAGTGGGCAGGCTTTGAACCGTGATCGCACCACACGTGTTCTGCGCGAGAGTCACCGCCGTTGCGTACGTACCAGCAAACCCTGGGGACGGCGGTGGCTGGTTCGTTCCACCGGGATCAGAGCTGCCACCGCAGCCAATCAGAATCGCCGCAAAGACCGTTGCCTGCCACCAGCGATGCATCAGCAACACTCCTGTTCATGCATCCGGCGCCACGCCGGTCGCCTCACAGGATTGCGTTCAGTCAACCTCCGCGATTGAACGACTGTGCTGTCTCTTCACGCGCGAGGGCAGAACACGTCGCGCACCGCGCGCGCATAACGACCTGGTGTTGTCGCGCCGACGTCCCGGAATTGCCTGTGAAAATGGCTTTGATCGCTGAACCCGAGTCCCATCGCTACTTCCGACAACGAATATCCTTGACGGAGCATGACCTTCGCCCGCGCAATCCGGACTTGCTCGAAGTACTGGTATGGTGGCAATCCGGTCGCGTCACGAAACATCCGGCTCAGGTGAAAGCGGCTCATGCCCGTAATGCCGGCCAGTTCGGTCATGCTTGTCATTCGACAATGAGAATGCAGGATTCGCGCTCTCGCAACTTCGACCGCACGTTGGCCTCTGAGAATCCGCGTTGCACCTATGGAACAGAGTTGGCGGCGAAGCACGCTCCGTACTCGGTCCGTCAAACGCTCGGCGACGCTGCCGTCGGACGCCTGTGCGCTCTGGTGAAACATGCGGTCCAGGCAATCAGCGGTCTCCGGGTCGTGAATGACGGGACTGATGAATCGAACAGCCTCGAGATCAACACCCCCGCCGACTACCCGGCGCATGGTTTGCGGCGCGGGGTTCATCGCGCGCAGCGACCAACCGCCTGACGAGGTACTCACCTCTTCGTGCGTTTCGTACGGCGAAATCAGGATCACGGAGCCCGGTCTCACCCTGTACGACTCGCCACGGCAGGCAATTTCAGCCTCTCCTCGGTCCACGACACCGATCGAGTAGTAGTCGTGAACGTGATGCGGATGTGTCGCGCGCACATCGCTGGCACTCAGGGTCAACAGGCCGCGAAAGGCATTTGTCCAGCGCAGCGCGACTGCACCACCAGGATCCAGCGTCAGGTGACCGTGTCGCCCCGGTGCCGGGGACACTAGCGAGACCCCAGGGCTGCCAGCGCCGCCGCCGAATACCAGGATCCACGCACGGTGAGTCCCGCGATTCGCCTGGTGTTTTCGATGCTGGCGAGCGGGTCTCCGTCGAGCAGCACCAGTTCGGCCGGTGCGCCAACGGTCACGGTACCGAGTCCCGGAACACGGAGGAATTCACCGGCGTCCTTTGTGGCAGCACGTAGCGCGTGATAGGGCGTCAGTCCAGCCGCAACAAGCTCGCGGAGTTCATTATGCATCGAGGAACCCGGGCTGACGACGTCGATGCCTGCGTCGGTGCCGGCAAGCAGGCGCGCACCCTGACGCTGCAGTTCGGCAACAAAGAGGCGCCGGTTGGCAATGATTGACGCTCGATCCGACGCAGTGTGGTTCCGCGACAGTTCGACGAAAATGGCCATCGTCGGACAGTTCCATGTTCCCGCTTCGATGGTGCGCCTGACGAGTTCACCAAAGCGCGACGGATCAACGTCCGCCCACGCAAACGTCCCCATGCCCTGGCGACGGGTGACGGCACGATCGTATCCGGAGAGGTGTTCGATGGATCGTTGTCCGGAATCCAGCGCGTGCAGTACGGTAACGGCCGTTGGGACATGCCCCATGAAATCCATGTTGCGCCGCTTCGCTGCCGCGACGATTGAATCGTACGACTCCGCCGACAGTTGCTGGTAGACTTTCAGCGCCGGCCATCCCGCGGCCACCATCTCCTGCACCGCTGTTTCGGCGTCACGCGGATCGTTGACGAGTCGCGTCGCCGGCCACCGTGGTGGACTCCCATCGAGTCCGTTGCTGACGGAATGCACCGTCGGTCCTAACGTGGCTCCGCTTTCGATGTCGCGCTTGATGGCAGCGACAGCCGAGTGTCCCCACATGTTCCGGACAGTTGCAATACCAGCCTTGAGGTACAAGGGGAGGTCAGCGCGCAGGAGATGGACGTGCATGTCGATGAGTGCCGGCGCCAGCACCCGGCCGCGTCCACCGATGACAGTCGCGTCGACGGGAAGCGGATTGCTGCCGGATGGCTCAATCGACTCGATCCGACCATCGCGTATCACCACGGTCTGGTCATCCCGCCGCGATTCGCTAATCATCGACACCACGCGCACGTTCGTGAATGCGATCGCCGCCGGTGCGTGGACGACCTCCGGATCCGGCGGGCCGGCGCTCACCTCCGTGGCGCCACTGCCGCAGCTCCCGCTCATCGCGATGCCGACGTAGAGCGTTGTCAGGATGTTGCGGTGCATCATGTGGCGTTGGGGAGGCGATCAGGCTACGCAAGCTGCGATTCCAGCTTCTTGTACGATTGTGCTGTTGCATCGCACTTGGCGAGGGCGTGTCGTATCACCCCTCAAAACACGCGCCTGGAAGCGCTGCAAAGCAAAAGCGCCGTCCTTTCGGACGGCGCCCTTGTCACCCCACAACGTTGGACTCAGCCGCGACTGGCGCCGACCAGGTCCTTCAACGCCTCCTTCACCCGCGGATCGTCGAACCGGCCTAACGCCTGAATGGCGCGGCGCCGATTCGCCAGGAGCGCGTCGCTCTTCGCGATCGACAGCAACTTGTCCTGCGCCACCTTCGTGCCGTTTGTGGCAAGCTGCGAGATGAGCGTCGCGCGCACTTCGTTGTCTTCGATGGTGTCGTACAGCGACACCAGTTCCGTTGCCGACAACCCGAGCTTTTCGGCCATCGCGATGGAACGTTTCCGCTGCTGGATGGGCGCGTTCGGATCGCGCGCGATCCCCACGACCCAATCCCGGCTCGCCTTCCCCCCGATGGTGGCTACGCCGTTCACGATTGCATCGCGCAGCCGGTTCGAGGTCACGCGCGTGTACAGCGTACGGAGATATTCGGCGTCCCGGGAAGTTGCGTACGATCCCGCCAGTCCATTGATGGCGGCAGCGCGAGCCTCTTCGTTCAGGTTCGAATTCTCCGCCGCGGAACGCAGGTGTTCTCGCGCGCGCGGGTCACCGGAGCTGGCCATGCTCTCGATCGCCCGGCGGGCCAGCCAGGCCTCGGTCGTGCCGGTCGTCATCGCGACCAGCGCGTCGAGACTCGCGCCGGATTCGAGCCGTGAGAGCGAGCTCAAGGCCTGGTCGCGCACCGTGCGCACTTCATTTTCGTCACGAGCGATCGCGACAAGAGTCCGACTCACTTCTTCACCCGATAATTCCCCGACTTCACCGCGACGCCTCACAACCCAGGAGAGCGCCGAGCGTCGGAGCTCGCGAGAGCGATCCACGTTGCGGGCAATCGCCAGCAGTTCGCGCGTCACCCGGGCACTGTCGGCGAGAGCCGCCGGCATGATCGCTTCGCGACCGGGCCGGCCGTCTATGCTTGCCGCGATGCCTAACAACCACGCCGCGGCATCAGCCGCCGGCACCGCCCCCAGGTTCGTTGCCCCCGGTTCCTCAACCACCGGCCCGGCAAACGTCGAGATGCGGATGATTTCGCTGCCGTCGCGCGTCAACAGGACGCGGATCGGGCCCCGCTGGCACTCCATCGAACGCACGCCGTCGTTGAACGACCCCATCCACATGTCGTCTGCCCGAAGGTATGTCCGCCCGTCGCCGCAAACGTCAGCGCGCGAGGCAAAATGAAACGTCACGTTCCCCGCGGGAGCGCCCGCGATCCGGCGCTCCACGGTCTGTTGGGCACTGAGCGAACTCGCCGCTACTGTCAGCAGCGCGAGTCCGGTCGTCGCCCGAAAAAGGCTCGTCATTTGTTGATGATCTCCAGCAGAAGCTGCTGTGAACGCGGGTCGTTCTTGTTGGCCAGGGTCTGGAGCGCCGAGCTGCGAAGCGTCGGGTCCGTGCCATTCTTGATGATGTCAATCAACTTGTCGGTGGCGGCATCTTCCTTCCGCTTCCCGAGCACGCTGATGACCTCTGAGCGGAACCGACGATTGGTCGCGCTGTCATAGAGACGGGCAAGATCAGGGACCGACATGGTCTCCCCGATGCGGCGCATCGCGGTCGCGCGGATCTCGCTCGGCTGGTTGTCGTCTCGCGCGAGTGTCACCAGCCACTGGTCCACTTCGGTGCCGCCAACCCGCACGATTGCCCCCAACGTTCGGGTCTTGAGCGACGGCGTGGTCACCTTGGCGTACAAGGCACGGAGCCAGGCTACGTCATCGGCCGTGGCGCGTTCGGAGTCAAATGCCGACAGCGCTTCGGAGCGAACGCGCTCCGAGACGTCATCACGTTCCACGAGCGTGCGGACCGAGGTGCGTGCCCGCGTGCTCGGGTGCCTGACGAGTGAGCGGATGGCGGCACGCTGGATGCGCTCATCGTCGCTGCGGACCAGCTCCTCGAGCACTGGAACACCTTCCTCGTTCGCCAGGCGACTGATGACGCTGATCGCCTCGACGCGAACGTCGACACTCGGGTCGCTGCGCGCCACGCCAGCCAGGATCGGCACGGCCTGCGCGTCACGGCGATTGCCAACCAGGAAGATTGCGGTACGGCGGAGCGGAATCGCGCATTCATCCTTTCGAGCCAGCACACGGTTAATGAGCTCGTTGATGTTGCTCCCTTCCATGCGGCTCAACTGGTTCATCGCTTCCTGCTGCACCGCCTGCTCCTCCCGATCGCAGGTCGCTGACTGTCCGTTTGCCGAGGCACGCAACTCGGCCGCTGCCTGGGCATCACCGCGCGACGCGAGGACCCCGCGTATGCGCGTGGCGAGGTTTGCCAGCTCGGTTTTCCGTGGTGCGTTAGGGTATCGCGTCCGTGCCGCGTCGATGACCGAGAGCGCGTCTCGCAGCTCAGTTGTGCCACCAATACGGAAGAGCGCGAACGCCTGATAGTAGGACGCGTCCGGCGCGTACTGGGAATTCGGGTAGCGCGTGGGAATGGAGCGGAAGGCGGAGACCGCCTGACCCCATTCGCCGCGATTCAACAGCTCACGTGCCCGTGTCCAGACGCTGTCGGCGATGTCTTGCTTCGCCCACCCGGCTGGTGCCGTCACATTGAAGTCACCGCGGAAGTTGTAATGCGGGGGCGTAAACATGTGATCGGCGCGCGCGGCCATCTGCGCCTCGCGAACGTGTTGCTCCGTCTCACGCGTCATGATGCGGTGCTGCAATTCCGATTCGCGCATTGCTTCCCGTGCCGCACGCTGCGCCTCCTGCAGGAATTGCTGATCCTGCATCGCCAGCTCGCGCTGCACTGCACGCTCCTGGTTTACCTGTTCACGCTGGGACTGCTGGATCTCGCGTTGCAGCGTCCGCAGGAGCGATTCTGCTTCACGAGCGGCCTCACGATCCTGCGCCGACAATGCGCGCTGGCGTTCGCGCTCTGCGCGATCCAGTTCCGACGAAAGGCGCCGTAACTCCGCTTCGAGTTGCCGGTCCTGGCTCGGCGGCCGCGGCGTGACCGGACCCTGACCCGGGAACAAATCGAGCAACAACGGCTCGCTCGGGAACGGCGTGAGCGGAGCTATCGGCGCAAGCGGGGTCAGGGGTGCCAATTCTGCCAGGGGTGCCAATTCTGCCAGCGGCGCAAGCGCTGGAAGTGGCGGAAACTCGACCCCCATCGACCACTGACCCGGCAGTGGCATCAACGGTTCAAACGGCTCCATTGGAAGCAGCGGCAGAGGCGTTTGCCCCGGCGCCAGCAGCGCCATTGCCGGCCGTTCGAACAAGTCCACACCTGGAAGCGGCGCTTGGCCGCTCGGCAGCGGTGCCAGCAACGGCTCCGCAATTGGCGCGGGAGCTCTGGGCGTTGGCGCAGGAGCCGGCGTCGCAGGACGACGTGGCGACTGTTGTGCGTTGACCAACGTGACGCTGCAAGCCAGCGCGGCGATGGTCGACATGATCTTCATGACCGTGTTCTCCTTGGTGGTCAATCGCCACGGGCGAGGCGCGCCACCGCGGACTGAATCCGCGGTACGACGTCGCGCTCTTCGAGGGCGTCCGTAATGAGGTCGATTTCCTGGCGCGTGCGTCCGGATTGGAGCATCGCGATCTGTGCGAGGACGAGCTCGAGATCTTCGAGCAGGTCCTTGAAGCGGGCATCAGACGCAGCGGGGGAATCGATGAGGAGCCGCGTGCTGGTAAGAAGTTCGATGGCCTGGTTCGAGAAATGCTCGCCGGCGCCCACGTTGCGCGACTCGACCGGGAGTGAGGTCAGGAGGGCGACGGTTCGGCCTAACAAATCTTGCGCGACCTTATCGTAGGCATTCGATGCCGGCGTTGCCGATTCCGTCGCGGCGTCCGCTACCGCCGCACCGGTTGGTGCCGCCGTATCCCGCGCCGACAGCCGGCCCAGGCTTACGCCGATCACCAGCGTGGCCGCCAGGCCTAACGAGAACGTACGCCAGGACGGCGTGCGCGCCTGCCCCGGGCGAATCCCGGAAAACGCCTCTCGCTCGATCCGCCCCCACATCGCCGTGTAATCCGGCTCGGGCGGCAACGGCCAGGTGCGCCGCGCATCGTCCAGCAGTTCGTTGAGTCGCTCTTCAGTCATTTGCATATCCTCGGGTTACTTCTCTTGCTTCTTGCTTCTTGCTTCTTGCTTGTTGCTAGCTGTTCCGATACGCCACCAGCATTTTTTTCAAACGGTTCCGCGCATCAAACAGCCGTGCCTTGCTCGTGCCCTCGGCGATGCCCAGCATCGCCCCGATTTCCGCGTGGGTGTAGCCCTCGATGTCGTGCAGGATCACTGACGCACGGCTTCCCGGCGGCAGGGACTCGATCGCCGAGCGCAGTTTCGCTCGAAGGTCGGGGTCCACATCGTTCGACGGCGCTGGCAGGTCGTTGGCGACATCGAGATCGTCCGCGCCCCGCTTGAGCCGCCGCTCCTTCCGAAGTCCGTTCAGCGTGACGGTGACCGCAATCCGGTGTACCCACGTGGCGAACGCTGACTCACCACGGAATGACGACAGCTTGTCGAAGACCCGGATGAACGTGTCCTGCGTAAGATCCCGGGCCATCTCCTCGTCACCGCCACACAACCGGAAAACCAGGCGGTGAACACGTCGCGAATGGGCGTCGTACAAGCTCCGGGCGGCGTCCCGGTCTCCCTGCTGTGCTCGGGCGATCAGGAAACGCTCGTCAGGAACAGTCGAGGCCTCGGCTGCCAGTGCGGCGTGTGTCATGTCATTCGTTACCTTCGACACGATCTTCCGGGAAACCGTTGGGGTCCGAGCTGGATGACTTCGCCTGGGACAGCGCGTCTGTGACAAGCCGATAACCGTCGGTACCGCAACACATTATGTTTGTAGGCCGTCATCGCCGGACCTATTTGAAATGGTAATGTCGTTTTCCAAGACGTTGTTCGCCCTGGTTCTGGTTTCCGGGGCCGCTGTAGCCCAGGCTCCCATTCAGAAGGGAGGCGTTTCGCTCGCCGGTATCGGGCACGACACAGGCTCGAGCGGCGCGAAAGTTTTTGTGGTGGAATTCGCGGACTTTGGCTGTGGCTATTGCGCCAAGTTCAACGTGGAGACTTACCCGAAGCTCGACTCCGCGCACATCAAGCCTGGAACCGTCCGCTGGAAAATGGTGCCGTTCGTAACAGGCATGTTCCGGAATTCCCGCGACGTCGCCGAAGCCGCCGAGTGCGCGGCCGAGCAGGGCGGGTTCTGGAAGATGCACGATCTATTGTATGTGAAACGGAAGGAGTGGATGGCCTCAACCGACATCCGTTCCTTGATCACCAAGTACGGCGCGCAGCTGAAGCTGCAGCCCGCCCCGTTTTCACGGTGCTTGATGAATCCCGAGATCAAGCGGCGCATCCAGCGTCACGACGCCATCGCGCAACAACTGCTCATCAGGGGAACTCCGACGTTTTTCGTCAACGGCCGCGTGGTGCCGGGCGCGGTTCCGTTCGACCTCTTTTCTCAGGTGATCACGGCCGCGGCGAAGTAGGATTCTGGGCTCAGGGATTCGTCCACCTGAGCGTGTCTAATCCGCATGCGACTCATTAACCGCTCCTGCGCAGGCCTCGCGCTGCTTGCCGCCACGGCCTGCAACGACACCGCGACCGACACACTCGAGCCTAACGGCGTCTGGTCCCTGAGCAGCATCTGGTCGGGGCAGATCGTGATCGCGGAGAACATTGACGCTCCGCAATGGCCCTCCGATCCGGTGACGGTCGTGTCAGCCGAAGTGAAAGGTGACTCGCTCGAGCTGGTCGTGAATTACGGCGGTGGGTGCCGGGCGCAGTCGTTCCTGTTGTTGTCTGATGCCGCCTGGATGGAATCGTTCCCGCTGCAGGTGGGGGTCCGGGTCGCGCGCGACGCCCAAGGCGATAACTGCAAGGCGCTGCTATCGCGCATGCTTCGGTTCGACCTCTCGCCGCTCAAGGCTGCATATAATGCGGCGTACCAATCGACCACTGGTATTATCCGGTTGAATATCCGCGGCTTCGAGTCCGTGACATACTCCTGGTAACGTGTGAACCGAATTTTCAGGTCACTGGTCGCTCTCGCGCTGATCGCCGGGTGCTCAGAATCACTGAGCCCGGAGGATTTCTACGCGGTCTGGGGCGGAGACGGCGCGAGGCTCACCCTGTCCAGTACGCAGGCGCGGTTCGAGACATCGTGCTGGGCGGGTGACATGGCGATCCCCATCCTTGTTGACGGGGAGCAGTTCACCGCGATTGGCAACATCCATTCGCAGGGTGGCGCCGGTGGTACGGAAAGCCGGGCCGTAATCCTCAATGGGCGACTCGACGGTGATGTCCTGCAGCTGACGGTCGAGACGTCGTTTCAGCTCGGTCCGTACCGGCTGCAGCGTGATGCGCAGGTGCAGATCCCTGGGTGTCCCTAACGAGGCCTGTGTATCCGACGATCCCGTAACACCTGGGAATGCGGATTTATACGAATCGAGCTCCGGATCACGCGAATCACTCCTCGTCTTTTCCATGCGCCGCTGCGAAAATCCAAACCCATTTGTTTTTGGCTGAGGATCGCACAGTCGATGGAATACGACTCGGAGTTGATCCGACCCAATTCGCGTAATCCGTACCCCAGGTGTTGACGTTCAGCGTTAATCAAATCATCTGATCGTCGCATAACGACGGAGCGCTCCACCCTCGCGCCTCAAGCCAAGCTCCATGAGGAGCGGCGCAACGGGTGAACCGCCGGCTGGTTCCCCGTTGATCGTTTCGATAATGAGATCCTGGCGGCGACCGACGGCTTCGCCTCTGGTCGCATGTTCGACAAAAGCCGCGATCGCGGAGCGCAGTAACTGCTCGTCGACGTCGGGTCGACTGCTGAGTCGGCGTCCGCGCCCTTCCACAGCGAGCACGACGACACCGCCCACGGTGATGATGTACGCTCCCGTCCCCCGGGGACGCGTGAATCGGTCGCGCTCCACGCCTTCGAGCGGAAGGGAATACACGTTCGCCGGATCAGACGTCGCCAGGACAACCGGCTCTTCAGGCGTCTCTGAAGCCGGCGCCCGCAACATCTCCACCGCGTCGGCGAGTGCGAACTGGGCACCAGCCAGTCCGGCGACGAAATAGCCGCGCTGCACGTCCCCGCGAAACTCGAGGCGTTTCAACTCGTGGTAGACCGCGCGCCACGAGACCGGCGGGCGTTCACGCCGCCACCAGTCCCGTGACACCACGCCGTACCGCGCCAGCCATTGCCGGGCCACTCCCTCAGCCAGTTCCTGTTCGTCGGCCGACTCCATGCCTAACGCGCCGGGCGTGTGGACCAGCGACCAGCGACCGCCCCATTGCGCTACACCAGGTCGGTCCGGTCGTTTCCAGCGCGCCAGGCGACGCACGTTCGGCCGCCGTTGGACCACGTACCGGTTGGGCGAGGGAGTGAAATCCTCCGGGAGCCAGCGCGTCGGATCCGGTTCGTTGGCGCGTTTGGCGGGGAACGCCGGGCGATGCCGATTGACGTCGCGCAACGCGTCGACCGTGTCGTTGGTGACGAGCCCCGCCCCGACCAGCTCCCGCAACGCGTCGCGCAGGCGCTGTGGGCCTAACGATGTGGCTGCGGCCAGGTCGGTCGTAAAGGAGGCGCCGAGTTGCCGTAACGCATTCAGTACTGTCAGCGCTGTCTCGCCCAGTGAGGAATCATCGGGCGCGGCCAGCCACAGTCGACCAGTGCCTCGCTCGAAGAACCGGACCTTCCCAACCGATGCCGCGGGCGCCCCGGTCACCGCGACATCCGACGGCGTCGGACGCTCGGCCACCCGCTCGGCCGCCCACACCAGTTGACCGCTTGCTGCGAGTGCGCTCAGCGACGTCGGCTCATATGGCTGCACCCGGGCCGGCAGGTAATCCCGTTCCCAGCCATGCGCGGGCCGCGACAAACCGTAGAGTTGCGACATGACCGTTGCCGTTCCCTCGGCG
>DASRPK010000329.1:0-21628 GCA_035646395.1 Gemmatimonadaceae bacterium
CTCGACGGCAGCGCGATCCAGGTACCTCCTGGCGAGTCGTGGATCCTCATCTCGTTTCTCCGCTACGCCTCATGCCCGATGTGCAACCTTCGCGTGCGCGAACTGTCGCTCGCAACGGCGGAGCTCGAGGCTCATAACGTGACCTGGGTGGCGGTCTTTCACTCGCCGGCGGCGAGGCTTGGGCGTCATTTCCATGGAGATGCATCACACCATATCATCGCCGATCCTGGCCGGCGACTGTACGAGTTGTTCGGGGTTGGGCGCTCCTGGTGGGGAATGGTGATCACGATGCTCGCTCCGTCGTTTTACTGGCGCTTCGTGCGTGCGAGCGTGTTGGGATACTGGGGCGGTCTTATCGACGACAGCTTTCACTCGATGCCTGCCGATTTCCTGGTGTCACCGAACGGGGAGATTCTTCTCGCGCGCTACGGAAAACACATCGGGGATCACCTCGACCTCGATTCCATAGCCGCGGTGGTTCAGCCGGTGGCTGGCAAAATCAGCAGCTGACCCGTCCTCGAGGGCCATTTTTCCCGGTTTGGTCGGGTAGACCGCGACAACTCGGCGTGATGACTGCTGGTGCACCGGATAGCTTTCAGGGGCATGCCAGACTCCTCGAAACCAAAGACCACCCAGCGGAAGCCCGCCCCGACCTATAAGGAGAAGGGCGCGGTTCAACGGTCGGTGACGGCCTTGCTGGACGAACTCGCTCCCGAGCGATCGCTGACGCGGGCAGAACGGATCCCGGAGGCGCTGGAGGCACACCGCTCGCCCAACGGCTGTGTGCTGCAAGGGCCAGGTTACGCGCTGAGCTTGTCCTGGTTTGGCGACGAGTCCAAGGGTGCCACGCTTGGTGAATTGCACATCATGGTGTGGAGCGGAACGGTTGCCCGCCGCGGCGCAACGCGCCACACGAAAGGCGCCAAGCTTGTGTCAGAGCTGACGCTGAAACCGATCGAGCCGCCGGAGGGTGGAAATATCTGGCGCGCGACGGATGGGGTTGAGTACTCAACCGAATCGTTGGTCGCGAAGTGTTTTGAGATGTTACGGGAGCAGGCCGGCGAGAGCGAAGAGCGCGAGACCTAACGGCGAAGTTCTGCAGTTAGGCGACCTCCGCATTACGGTCTTGCGGAAACGCATCAAGCATGTCCACCTCAGGGTGCATGCTCCCGATGGGCGTGTCACGATTTCGGCGCCGGTTTCTGCCCGGCTTCGGATCCTGGAGTCCTTTTCCGCCTCGCGGATGGAGTGGATCCGACGGCAGCAGCAGCGTGTGAAAGAGCAGGCGACTGGAGCGGCGCCGAAGCAGTTCGCCTCCGGCGAGAGTCATTACCTCTGGGGTCGCCGGCACCTGCTTTCGGTTGTGGAGCGTGAGGGGCGGCAAGGGGTGACGATCGATAACCGCCGCATAACGCTGTTTACTCTACCTGGCAGCGATTCTGTGCGGCGCGCTCACGTTATGCACGCCTGGCACAAGTCCATCCTACGGGAAACTCTGCCGCCGCTGATTCAGAAATGGGAGCAGCGGCTGAATGTGCAGGTGAAGGGCTACTACCTGCGGCGAATGACAACCCGGTGGGGCACCTGCAATTACCACGCGAAGCAGATCCGGCTCAACACGGAACTGGTCACGAAGCCGAGGGACCTGCTCGAGTACGTGGTGGTCCATGAGATGGTGCACCTGATCGTACCGAATCATGGCCCCCGCTTTGTTGCGATGATGAACGAGTTCTGTCCGTCGTGGCGCGAAGCGCGGGCGGAACTCAACGGGCGCTAACAAGGGCCGACCGGGCGATCACGTACCGGTGTCAACCAGGCTGTGCCTATCCCTCTCGCGTGGACTGCCTCGGCGAGTGGACAGCCGGCTTGGAGTTGACTCCGCAGGGTAGTCGGCTGGAGATTCGAGCGACCAGACGTGGCAGGCCCAAAAGACGAGCACGGAGCAGTCGCATGAAGTCGTTCCACCTTCTCGCTATCGTCCTAACGACCGTCGCTGCTCCGGCTGCTGCGCAGACAGGTGCGGCGAACGGGCCGGCGTCGGTCATCACGCACGACAACGTCCGATCCGCGGGACGATTCGAGAACGGAGTGCTTTCGGTTTCGCTCCGTGTCGGTGTCGGCCGATGGTCTCCTGAGGGCCAGGCGGCGCCCTCGCGCGACATCGAAGCGTTTGGTGAAGAAGGACAGCCGCTGATGGTGCCCTCGCCGCTCATCCGTGCGCGCGTTGGAACAGTCGTGAAGATGTCGATCCGCAACACGCTCGGTGCACCAGTGCGGGTGCGCGGCCTGTGCGATCGGCCAGGCACCTGCCAGCCTCTTACAATTGCGCCGGGAACCACCGGCGAAGCGCAGTTCAAGCTCGGCGCTGCTGGAACGTTCCACTACTGGGCGACCACCACCGATCAGCCGCTGCCGACTCGTGACGGCGCCGACAGCCAGTTGGGCGGGGTCATCGTCGCCGACGACGCAGGTGTTGATTCCCGCGACCGAATCTTCGTGGTGGGAATTATTCGCAGGGATCCTGGCGTCCGAGGAACGGAGTTAGCGGTCGTGAATGGCCGATCGTGGCCACTGAGCGAGCGATTGCGGCATGCCGTCGGGGATACTGTCCGCTGGCGGGTAGTGAACCTGAGCCTGGCCGCGCACGCGATGCATCTTCACGGCTTTTACTTCGACGTGGAGTCGACCGGTGACGGCACGAGCGACACACGGCGTGCGGCGGGCGCGTCCCGTGCCGTTACGGAGCGGGTGCCGTCGGGGGGCACGTTCGCGATGTCATGGGTCCCCGAGCGCCCCGGCAACTGGCTCTTTCACTGTCATATGCTCGTGCACATGGCGCCTGACGCTGATCACGCTCAGGCGCATCATGCGTCTGATACGACGGCGGCGGGTATGTCGGGATTGGTGCTCGGTGTGCACGTCACTGGACCCGCAACCACAGACGCGATCCCCGATAGCGCCAGGCGGAAGCTTCAGCTCAGCATCAACCCCGATACGCGATTCGGTGACGTGCCGAGTTACAAGGTGGATATCAGCGAAGCCGGAGTGGCCGCGCCACGCATCAATGAACGCGCCGCACCCGGCCCGATCCTGGTTGTCACGCGCGGCCAACCCGTCGCGGTCGAGATCCTGAATCACCTCAACGAAGAAACCGCGATCCACTGGCACGGCATCGAACTCGAGAGCTACAACGATGGAGTGGCCAACTTCGGAGGCTCGTCAGGCAGCATAACGCCGCCGGTGGCGCCTCACGGGACGTTCACGGCGAGGTTCACTCCGCCGCGAGCCGGTACCTTCATCTATCACACGCACTGGCACAACGCGGGCCAGCTCTCCGGGGGCATTTATGGACCGCTCATCGTCCTGGAGGCCGGGCAGGTCTATGATCCGGTGTCTGATCATATCGTGGTGATCGGTCTCGAAGGCAAGTACCGCACGATTCCTAACGAGCCGTTTGCCGTGAACGGGGAGGCCAAGCCGCGCGTGCTCGAACTGAAGGCTGGTATTCCGCACCGGCTGCGCTTCATCAACATCACCGGTGATGGCGTCAACCTGACGATGCAGTTGTTGTCGGGCCATGAGCCGATCCGATGGACGTTGACGGCCAAGGATGGGTGGGAGGTTCCCTCGTCCCAACGCAGCGCACGACCGGCTCGCCAGATCATCACGGTCGGTGAGACCTACGACTTCGAACTGGCGCCGATGGCGCCCCGCGCGGATGGGCTGTGGATGGAACTCCGGCGTGGCTCCGGCGAGCTGCTTTTTCAGTGGCCGGTGCGCGTCAAGTAAAGGATTGACTCGAGTTCGAGAGTGGCAACTCCAGCACGTCGCTCTGGAGCGCTTTCGGTTGGCGAGGCGCTGCATCGAATCCGTCGACGAGCCTGAGCTCGAGGTTCATTGTCGGCGGCGCCAGGTCACGCAGATATTTTGCGGACAATACACGTGATACGGTGTCGGTCATGGCGCCTGTCACGCGAACGGTGACGACAGCGTCGGCCGGGGCATTCGCGACGAGTGACCGGATGGCCAACTCCACCCGTTCGGCGTCGAGTCCATCGAGTTGCAACTCATGCCTGACGAGTGGGCGCGCCGGGAGCTTGTGGAATTGCCAATCCACTTTCACATGATCGTCACCACAACGAAGCTCGACGATCATGAAACCTTTCTCCTCATCGGCCTCAGCGATCGACGTGCGTTCGATGGAGCCCGGATACATGACAGGGGCGGGAAGTGCACGGCCTCGCAGGGTTGTGGTCAGCACCTGGTGGCGGTGAATGTGGCCTGACAACACGGCGGCAAAACCCGCCGGCAGGTCGTCGCCGCGGATTACATCCGCCGCCGTCGTGAACATGTAGTTCGCTGGTCCCACCGTCGCGCCTTCCACGCACTGGTGCAGGCATAACAGCCGGACATTGGCGTCCATCTGCAAATGTTCCGTGGCAGCCACCAGATCCGTGAACGTGGTGCGGACAGCGTCACGCTCGGAGGGAAATCCGGCCACCGCCACGCGCACGCCTCTCACGTCCGCGATAAAGGTTCGCGGTCGGTCGAAGACATGAATGCCTGGGTGTTGCGCAAATCGGAGGTGCGGGATGCGACCGCGCTCGTGATTGCCCGGCACCACATAGACCGGCACACCTCGATCGGCGACGCGTCTCAACGGCTCGAACGCCTGCCACACCACGCTGCTCACAGGACGCGACCGGTTGAACACATCGCCGCCGTGGACGACGAGATCAACGTCACCCGTCAAGGCCGGCTCGAGCGCGAGCGCATAGTTGGCGAGGAAATCGTGCCCGCGACGTCGCCGGTTGACGCGTGGGTTCACCGGCAGGTCGAAGCCGAGGTGTGTGTCGGCGAGCAGCAGGATGCGAATGACGGGGGCCACGCCGAAATCTAGGTGATTGCCTTCACCGCCTCACCTGAACGGTCAGGGAACGAGGAAGGAACGCCCTGCGTGAACATTTCCGGCACCCGCACACCACAACCCTCGTTCACGGAATCTGCACATGCCACCAAAAGCCATCTACGAAGTCGATTTCAGCGGCGGCAACCTGGCGCCGGCACTCGACATCAAGGGGTGGGGTGCTATGAAGCTTGGCGACTCCGGCGCCGTCAATAATCCGGCGAGTTTCAGCGACAACAGGGGGCTCAACCTGTCCGTCTATCGTCCGCCCGGCGCGACGACGCACGCTGCCATCGGTGTGAGCGTTGTCGCCGGACCGAACGTGATTCCGCTCGCCACGCGGCTGCTGCTGAAGGTCGAGTTCGACAATCCTAACGCGCAACTGCTGTACGTGCAGCAGCCCTCGAACGTCGTAGCACCCTCATCGCCGCCGGGCTCTCCCACTCCGGAACCGTGGGCGGTCGCGCTGAACGTGAGGTTCGGCAACGAAGCGCAGGTGCATAACGAGCCACTGGTTGCGGTCACGACGCAGTTCAACCGCCAGTTCAACGGCGCTCGCCTGAACACGCCGTCCAACGAACAGGGCGACCAGGCACCCGTGCTTCTGACACCGCTCGATTATACGGTTAATCCCCAGTACGTGTACGCAATGGAACACAATTTCTGCGGCATCAACGCCGTGGGTGGTCGTGCCATTGGATCCGGTGCGTTGTTCATTGGACCACCAGGTACTCTTCGCGATCAGCGAGTGTACTCGAACGTCGGCCTGTCGGGCGGTCAAACATGGATCGGGGCCCTCGGAGTTACGCTTGTGACGCTGTCCGGTACCGGCCAGATCATGGTCCGTCTCCGCAAATTCTCGGTCTCTGCGTGGTCGTAGGACGGCTCGCGTGAGCGAACGAGCCCCGGGAAGTCTCCCGAGGCTCGCGGATTGAGCCAGCTTCTCACGAGACGATCAACGCCTGACGGCGAGGACCTCCAGATACTCCGCCTCAACCTCCGTTGAGCCATCACCTGCGCGGTTGTGCGCAGTCCAGTGCGCAGCCAGTTCCTCGGCAAACAACGCGCGCTGGTTCTCATCGAGGGCTTCGAAGGTGCGCACGGTTGGCCCGTACGCCGCGCGGAAGAGCTCCGCCGTGCCCGCCGGTGAGTAAGGATACCGGAAGGTCAACGCCCGGACGGTTGTCGTCAGGCGCCACGTACGCTCGTCAAATCGTGACCGCAGTACCTCCTCGTCGGCCCAGGCCAACGGACTCGGCACACCGGCCGGTGGCGCGACCCGCGCGACGTGCATCGCCAGCATCTTCCCGATGAACGCGCTCCGCGTCCAGTTGGCCAGCACCACCTGGCCGCCAGGTCGCGTCACGCGTGCGAGCTCGGCGACGACCTTTTCAGGACGAGCCGCGAACATAACGCCGAACATCGACATCACGACGTCGAACTGAGCGTCGGCGTACGGCAGGTCCTCTGCATTCCCCTCGTCGAGCGCGACCGACAAACCTTCGCTTCGCGCCCACAACTCTGCCTTCGCGAGCAGCGACGGTACGAGATCGAGTCCGGTCACGTACGCCTTGGTGCGCGCCGCCGGGATCGTCAGGTTGCCTGACCCGCAGGCCACGTCGAGTACGATCTGCCGTGGCTGAAATGATCGCCGAGCAACGAACCATTCCGCGCCTTCACGGAATCCGGCGGAGATACGGTCATAGTCACCGGCGCCCCAGACCCGACGCGATCGTTCTGTTAAGGCGTCGCTCACATCCGGCTCGGCTGCGGCATTGCTGGTGCCTGGGCGACGCAGGGCTTCGAAGGTGCTTGTATTTGTCATTTGTGAACTCCTCAATGAGTCAGAATGGTGATTAGCGGACGGTGAACTTCTCGTGCCCGCGGACGTCGGCGTAATTGCGCACGGCCTGGAACGCGTTCGAGCCACGGGTGCGCACCAGCGTGCGAGCAACCTCGCTCCATTCAGCGCTGGCGGTGATGTTCGGCCACGCCACGGTCGCACTGGGTGACGTTGAGAGGGGGCCGACCGGGACTGCGTCACGACAGGCCGCCAGGAAGACGATCGCCGCCAGGGTGGCCAAGCGATTCGGGGGCTGCAAATACCGCATAAAAACTCCTGGTCAAGTTGTGGGACCCTGATCAGGAGATGCGGATTATTTGGGTATTGCGGACATTTTGAAAATCAAAAGTCGCGGGGACCCAAGGGCGCGGGGTCAACTTCGCAACTCATCAACTTCCCAACTCAATCAACGCAGGTGCAGGTCGTCGGGGCCGGCGAGACGGCGATAGTGTGCAGCCGAGTCGGGTTTGCCCCGCAAGTCGAAAAGTCTTGCGAGGGCGTTGAAGGCGCGGCGTACATCCTTATGAGTGTCCGTGGTCCGCGTTCGGAGGCGACCCAGTGACCAGCGCAACAACGAATCCGCTTCGGCGAAGCGACGCTGCTTCGCGACCACATTGGCGAGCTGAATCACGCTTAACGCAGTGAGTGTCTCTTCAGGTCCAACAGCGGTGGACCGGATGGAGACTGCCAGTCGGTGCAGGGTCTCGGCGGAATCCAGCGCCCCGCGTAGTGCCAGCATGTCGGCCAGGTAACCGATCGCACCACCGTACGCTGCATGGTTGGTGCCCCACGCAGCGCCGTAGATGGCCGCGGCCTCGCGGTCGAGGCGTTCGGCTTCTGCGTTATAACCATTGACCGTGAGCACGAGCGCGAGCGCAGTCATCGTGCCGGCGACAGCAGTGTGCGTGGGACCCCAGGTCCGGCGCTCGATATCGAAGGCCTGACGAATGAGACGCTCGCCTTCCGCAAGCCGGCCGTGTCGCGCGAGCATGAGGCCGGTCTGGCTCATCGTCGAGGCAGTGCCGGGATGTTCATTACCAACCGCGGCACGACTCTCTGCCAGCGCGGCGAAATAGAGCGATTCTGCCTCGACGCGGCGGTCGGGCCGTTCATCAACGAGATCGGCGAGCCGGAGAAGTGTCCCCGAGCGTCCCGGGTGTGGAGACGGAAATAAACGCCGTCCGATTTCGAGCGCTTCGCGTAACGAGCGTTCGGCTCTGTCGCTGTCTCCGCGCCTCCAGTAGATGGCGGCCAGCCGTTCCAGGTCGGCGACCATTCCCGAATCGGTGCCGGTGCGCCGGCGCACGTTGACGGCTTCGAGTGCATACCGCTCCGCCTCCGCCACCTGGCCGAGGTAAATCGCCAGGCCGGCGACCTGACCCAGGCTGGCCGCGACGTCGGGATGATTCTCCCCCAACGCGGCCCGCCTGACGAGAAGCGCCTCACGAGCGAGGGTATCGGCCGCGGTGTACCGTCCCTGTCGCCTGTACATGTTTGCCAACTCGCTGGCGGAAGCGGCGGTGGCGGGGTGCGCGGGACCAAGGTGCGTGCGCCGCAAGGTCAATGCGCGCTGGAGCAGGTCAGTGGCGCGGGTGAGGTCGTCGCGCATCGCGTGCACACGCCCCAGGCCTTCGAACATTCTCGCCTGGGCCAGTGGTGCGTCGCCCAGTCGTTCGGCGCGGGCCACGCCGCGTCGCAGGAGGTCAGACGCATTCAGCGTGTCGAGACGCCCTTCGGCAGGATCGCTCGCCTCGAAGAGACTGACCAGGAACGCCGTCACCGCCTCGGATTCGCCTAACGCGCTCTGGGACTGGATCAATGCAGCGGCCGCGCGGTCGCGTTCGCGGGCAGCCACGGATGCCAGGCGCAGCGCGACACCAGCGCCGACGAGCAGCAGTACGACGCTGGCGGCGGCGAAGAGTGCGGCGGCCTGATGGCGGCGGATCATCTTCTCGACCCGATACCAGCGATTGCCGCGCTGGGCCGTCACCGGCAGCCCGTCGAGATACCGGCCTACGTCCTCGGCGAGCAATTCGGCCGAACCATAACGACGACCGGGTTCCTTCCGGAGTGCGTTCGCCACGATGGCATCGAGGTCACCACGCAAGCGACGCGCGAGTTTCTCCGTTGTCGTGTCGCGCGCGGCGGCCGCCTCCTCTGATGCAATGGAGGTACTGAGTCGATCCGGCTCGCGCTCGCACACCACTTCGAACACTTCGCGCGGAGAGTCGGTGGTGATGCGATGGGCCAGTCGTCCCGAGAGGAGCTCGTAGAGCAGGAGGCCCAGCGTGTAGACGTCGCTGGCAGTGGTGAGCGTGTCGCCGCGGACCTGTTCCGGGCTGGCGTAGGCCGGCGTCATGAGCCGGAACGCGGTATGCGTTACCGGCTGTTCCTGGCCGCTCAGGCTCGGATTCAGCAGCTTGGCGATCCCGAAGTCGAGCAGCTTCACGTCGCCCGCACTGGTGACGAGGACGTTGCTCGGCTTGAGGTCGCGATGCAGGACGAGGTTCTGGTGCGCGTGGTTGACCGCGGCGCACACGGCCATGAACAGCTTGAGCCGGGCCTCGACACCCAGGCGGTGGCGATCGCAGTACTCGGTGATCGGCAATCCGTCGACGTATTCGATGACGAGATACGGCAACTGGCCGTCGGACACGCCACCATCGAGCAGTTGGGCCACGTTAGGGTGCGACAGCGAGGCGAGGATCTGTCGCTCCGCGAGGAACCGGCGATGCATCTCTTCCGTGTCGGCGCTGGCGCGCAACACCTTCACCGCGACGCGCTGGCGGTAATGGCCGTCGTCGCGCTCGGCGAGGTACACAACGCCCATGCCACCCCGTCCGAGCTCGCGCAACACGCGATAGGGTCCGATGCGCCGGCCGGTGGAAGGATCGCGCCTTGCGATGGAGAGCGGGACATCGAGCACACCCTCCTGTTCGTGCGCCGCGAGGAGAAGTTCAACCTCGCCGCGCAGCGCTGCATTGGCCTCGCAGCGTGTCGCGAGCCACGCGGCGCGTCGGCCAGCGGGCACGTCCAGCGCTTCCTCGAAGATCGCCTCGATCTGCGCGCGCTCGTCAGGCGTCGGTACGGCGCCCGGCGGCCCGGGGGCGCGGGCGCTCACGGCACCGGTTCCTCATTCAGCCACCGGTTCAACCAGGCGCGGGCCTTGACCCAGTCGCGGCGCACGGTGCGGGTGGTCACGCCTAACGATTCGGCGATCTCGTCATCATCCAGTCCACCAAAGAACCGGCATTCGACGACCTGCCGCTGGCGCGGATCGAGGCGCTCGAGGGCGTCGTCGAGTGCCAGGATCGTCACCGGATCCAGCTCGGTCATCCATGCCGCGTCAGTCAGGGTCGTGCGGATCCACGCCGGCCCGCGTTTCTCCGCGCGGCGCTCGCGGGCATGGTCCACCAGCACCTGCCGCATCGCGTGCGCGGCGATGGCGAGGAAGTGGGCCCGGTCCGCGGCTCGCGGCGCGTTGCCCGCGAGCTTGATGTAAGCCTCGTGAACAAGCGTGGTGGGCTGGATCGGTGGTTCGCCATGTTCGCGCGCGAGCTGACGGCGCGCGACCCGGCGCAGGTCCTCGTACACAAGCGGCAACGCACGATCCAGTGCGGCACGGTCACCGGGGACTGCTGACTGGAGGATACGCGTGACTTCGCCCGCAGATGTGCCGGAGGAGAGGGGTGACTCGGAGGATTCCTCGAACAGCGGCACGGGGGTCCCGGCTAACGGTCCATAATCGTCCCGCGGTCGGACCGCGGGAGACTGATCGCTCAGCAATGTGCGGTCTCCGCGCGCCACGCGACAAGCCGGGAAAGGGCGGGGGCAGGGGGCACGGGGCACGGGGCACGGGGCATGTCCGCGGAAGGCACGAATCCACGCAGTACTCAATAACAGGAATACCGTTTAGCTGAGTCCACGGCGGCGCGCGCGCCGCATCTATCCGGAGATGAAGAGATGAAGAAGCCTGCACTGCATTGGCTGGGACGCTCTCTGGCAGTTGTCATAGTTGGTGCCCTACTGACCGGGTGTGCCGGCGAAGCACCCGTCGGTTTGAATCAGAAGGTTGTCACAATTGCGGCATCCGGGGCCGTTGTCCCGGATCTGGGCATCTGCGCCGACGTGAAGCCACCAGCGGGAAGTACCGTGGTCTATCACGTGTACGCGCGAGGTGTCCAGATCTACCGTTGGAACGGCACGAGCTGGGCCCCCGTTGGACCTTCGGCGCAGTTGTTCGCTGATCCGAACGAGCGCGGTCTGGTTGGCATCCACTATGGTGGTCCGACGTGGGAGACACTGAGTGGGTCCAAGGTCGTCGGCGAGGTCGCGAAGCGATGCACATACGATCCGTCGGCAGTTCAGTGGTTGCTGCTTACCGCGAAATCTGCGGAAGGGCCCGGTGTCTTTCGCCAAGTCAAATACATCCAGCGACTGAACACCGTAGGCGGCATCGCCCCGTCCTATTCGGGAAGTGCAGGGCAGGAAGTCGAGATCCCCTACTCCACGGAATACTTCTTCTATCGCGGGCGGTAACTGATTCACGAGGCGTCATCGAAAGGGCCTCCGCGTCATGCCGACGTGGAGGCTCTTGCCATTTTTCAAAAACGATGAGGGACGGTGCAGGCATTTCCGGCATAAGGAAGCACGAATGACCCAATAAGGAGGGATTCATGCTTCCGAGACTGCTTCGTGCCCTGGCGACCATTGCGGTCGCCACAGCACCGCTTCATGCCCAACAACTGCCATCGCACCACAAAGCCAATGCGGAACCGGTCCGCGTCCAGCGAGTCCGTTTAAGCACTGGTGTCGAGCTCGAGGTCGCCGAGCGTGGCCGCCCCGACGGCCAGCCCGTCGTCTTCCTCCACGGCTTCAGCGATTCCCGATTTTCGTATTCGCTCCTCGTGCCTCATCTCCCCGAGGAGATTCGCGCCATCGTGGTGACGATGCGCGGTCACGGCGAATCGGATAAACCCGCCTGCTGTTTCCGCATCTCCGATTTCGCGGCCGATGCCATCGCGCTGCTCGATGCGCTCGGCATTCGGCAGGCGACGCTTGTCGGCCACTCGCTAGGCAGCTTCGTCGTCCAGCGGGCCGCAGCCAATCATCCCGACCGTATTGCACGACTGGTGCTCGTGGGCTCGGGCTATGCGACGCACACCCAACCAGTCGCCGGGCTTCGCAGCGAGGCTGCGACACTCGCCGATCCCATACCGCTGGAGTTCGCGCGCGATTTCCAGCAAAGCTCAATTGCGATCACGGTCCCACCGGCCTTCTTCCAGCAGGTAGTGGCGGAAAGCCGTAAAGTCCCGGCGCGGATCTGGCGTGCCGTGCTCGATGATCTCGTCCAGAACGACGCTCCCGTGAATCACGCGAAGTTCGGCGTGGCCACCCTGATCATCTCGGGGAAACGGGATGCATTCTGGGGTCCGGAGCACTACGACTCCCTGGCGCGTGCCATACCCGGGGCCAGGCTCCTTGTCTACGAAAAGAGCGGTCATGCGCCTAACTGGGAAGAGCCAGAGCGAGTGGCTCGTGACATAACTGCCTTCGTCCTCGGGCCTGAAACGCCAACGCGGGGTCGGGAGCAACATTCCAGCGCCCATGAACATGAGTCGCCGAAATCGGCTGGTCCGATGCCGTTGCTGGAAGGACTGGGCGACTGGCGCATGCGGGTGACTACGTCATCCTCCGACGCCCGCCGGTACTTCGACCAGGGGGTCCGCCTCATCTACGCCTTCAATCATGACGAGGCCGTTCGCTCGTTCGAGCGCGCGGCGGAGCTCGATCCGGCCTGCGCGTTATGCTTCTGGGGCGCCGCGTACGCGTTAGGCCCGAACATCAATCTCCCTATGGATCCGGCGGCGGAGCCGCGGGCGCTGGCGGCGGTCCGGAATGCCGTTTCGGTGAAGTCCAACGCGACCGCCCGGGAGCGTGCGTTGATCGAGGCGTTGGCGGTACGCTATGGCGAGCCGGCCGGTGCTGCGCGCGCCTCGCGAGACAGCGCATTTGCCAACCGGATGCGACGGGTGGCCCAGCAATATCCCGACGATCCGGACATCCAGGTGATCTTTGCGGACGCGATGCTGAACCTGCGGCCCTGGAACCAGTGGACGCGCGACGGCAAGCCGCAGCCCGGGACGATGGAACTCGTCGCCGCACTTGAACGCGTGATCGCCCGCACCCCTGATCATGCTGGTGCCTGCCATCTCTACGTGCACGCCGTGGAGGCGTCGAATACACCGGAACGCGCACTGCCGTGTGCAGAGCGGCTGCCGAAGCTGATGCCGGGCGCGGGGCATGTCGTGCACATGCCGGCGCACGTGTTCCTGCGCGTTGGCCGATACGAAGAAGCGGCTCGCGCCAACATCGCGGCGGTAAACGCGGACGGGAGATACTTCGCGTCGCGCGTCGTGCCCGATGGGATCTATCCGATGTTCTATGCGCCCCACAACCTGCATTTCCTCTGGGCTACGTACCTGTTGTCGGGGCAGAAGGCGAAGGCACTCTCCACTGCCCGTGCGCTGCAGGAAAGGGTGAAGCCGGCTGATGCGAGAGCCGTGGCCTCTCTCGAGGGTTTTCTGGTGTCAGAGGCGCTGGCGTTGGCACGTTTTGGTGACTGGGATGCCATTCTGCGGCTCCCGCAGCCTCCGGCCGAGTTGCGATTCGTGCGCGCGATGTGGCATTACGCTCGCGGGATGGCGTGGGCAGCGACGGGTCAGTCCCGCAACGCGGCAGCAGCGCTCGACAGCCTGCTCGGAATAGCCTCGTCGACACCTAACGACGTCATCATCATACTGAACTCTGCGCCGGCGCTCATGAACGTCGCAGCCGACGTGCTGAAGGGTTCGATCGCTGCGTCCGAACGGAAGTATGACGCTGCCGTTGCACACTACCAGTCAGCGGCCAAGAAGGAAGACGCGCTGACCTATGACGAGCCGCCACCATGGTACCATTCCGCCCGCAACTTCCTCGGCGAAGCACTGCTCAAGGCGGGGCGTGCGGCGGAGGCGGAGCGGGCGTTCCGCGAGGATCTGCGCTTCGTACGTGAAACGGGATGGTCACTCGATGGTCTGGAACGCGCGCTCAGGGCGCAAGGAAAGGAGAAGGACGCGGCGGCAGTTGCAAAACGGCGAGCGAAGGCGTGGCAATACGCTGACGTCACGCTGCGGCGCGGCGGCTGATCCTCAGTACGCGACCCATCGACCGGGGGGAACGCGGTAACGTTCGACCAGTTCCGCTTTCCCCCACCGTTCGTAAAGCGCCATGAGAGCGCGCTTCGACTCTCGCACGTTAGGGTGGTCCTGCCCGGCATAGTGTTGCTCGAGGAACTGAAGGGAGCGAAGCAACTGCTGCTCGGCGCGCGGCAAATCTCCCTTCGCAAACAGCAACCGGCCGTAGTCGCGCAGGACTTCTCCCCGCACAGCGAGCGATGCACTGTTCTGTTCCACCGCAGAGGCAAAAATGGCCTCGGCCTCCCGGACTTCTCCCCGCTGCGCGAGAATCAACGCCAGCCGTGGAAGGCGCTGGCTCATGACGGCGGGATGTCGTGCGCCGAGGGTCCGGATCGAATGCGCCAGTGCTTGGCGCTGGACGGACTCGGCCTCCAACAAGCGATCCTGGCGCGCCAACTCCATGGCCAGCAATTGCAGCCCCTCCGCCACCTGGGGATGTTCGGGTCCGGTCGCCGAGCGGCGAATCGCGATGGCGCGGCGGAACAGCTGCTCGGCAGTAGCGTCTCCTTCACTGGAGAGCAGCGTACCCAGGCTGTGAAGTCCGTGCAGGAGCCGGACGCTCTGTTCGCCAAAGTGTCGCTCGATCTGATCGAGTCCGCGTCGGTACATTTGTTCCGCGGCCACGTGATCCTGCTGGATATCACGCACGTGATCGCCGAGGTGCACCAGGGCATCGCCTGTTGCATGATGTTCCGGCCCAAACGCGGCTTCTGCTGCGCGTACCGCCTCGCGACTGGTGACGATGGTTTCCTCGAGGCGGCCCTGGCGGCGCAAGTTCGTCGCCAGGGCCTGGAGGACGATGACGCGCTGCGCCGCCAGCGCACCGCTGTCGGGAAAGATAGACAGCGCCTGACGATACAATCGCTCCTGCTCTGCTCCGCCAGCCAGCCAACCCAACTCATAGAGCGCTTCCGCGACATCAGGGTGGCGAGTGCCTAACGTGGCCTCACGAATACCGAGCGCTTCGGCCACGAGCGTGCGGGCCTGTTCCCGTTCATTGCGGGCGCGGTAAACCCAGGCCAGATGAATCAGGCTGGCCGGCAGCTCCGGCCTGGCAACAGCGCCCGCCTGACGCCGGATGGAAACAGCCTGCTCGAGGTGCCGTTGCGCGTCGTCCAGCTGCCCCAGGTGCAGCGACATCTGTCCCACCACGTCGAGCAATCGAGCCTGCACGAGCGGCTGGTCGGACAGCGCGTTAGCGCGCGCGGCTCCGCGTCGCAGGATGTCGATGGCGGTAAGACCTTCCGCCGACGCGGTGTCGTCTGCACCGCCGCTTCGGAAGAGCTCCAACATGAACCCCGCGATCCCTTCGGACTGCGCCAGCGCCTGTTCAGCGCGGATGCGCTCGCGATTCGCACGTCGCCCCTGCACGACGGCCGCACTCAGCATCACCACGAGTCCACTGAACATCAGGCCGGTGGCGGTAACGGCGATCCGATGCCGGTGAGCAAACTTAAGGGCGCGATACCGAAGGCCACCGCGATGGGCGACAACGGGGTGGCGGGCGAGGTGGCGTTCGATGTCCTCGCGCAACGCGTCGGCCGATGCGTAGCGGTCCCCGGGGTTCTTTTGCAGCGCCATGGCGACGATGCCGTCCATGTCGCCGTGCATCGCACGGGCCAGCTGCCCCGCGCTCGTGCCTCGCGATGTCGCGTCGACATCTCCACGTGCGGCACGGAGTGACGGCGCTTCAGGAACGTGGTTGCAGATCACATCTGCCATGTCCGCCAGCAATCCGCGCGTGAGGACGTACGGGCGCCGTCCCGTCACCAGAACATAGAGGAGCACGCCGAGCGAGTAGACGTCGGTCGCGGTCGTGAGCGGATCGCCGCGCACCTGCTCAGGGCTGGCGTATTCGGGCGTCATCGCCCCTGGTTCTTCCTGTGAAGCGTCAGGTAAACGATCGGCGGGAGCGATGAGCTCAGCGATACCGAAATCCAGCAAATGGACGCGCCCATCGCCGGCGACCAGGATGTTCGACGGCTTGATGTCGCGATGGATGACGAGTTTCTGGTGGGCGTGCTGCACGGCGGCACACACGTCGCAGAAGAGTGCGAGCCTCGAGCGGAGCGATAGCCGTCGCTGGTCGCACCAGTCGGTGATCGGCTGACCGTCCACGTATTCCATCACGAGATACGGTCGGCCGTCGTCCACAACGCCGCCGTCGAGCAGGCGCGCAATGTTCGGATGTACCAGGTCGGCGAGGATCTGGCGCTCAGCGAGGAACCGGCGATGCTGCGGATCGTCGTCCCTGGACTCGTCGATCAGCTTGATGGCGACGCGCTGCTCGAAGTGCCCGTCAGCGCGTTCGGCCAGGTAGACCTCACCCATGCCGCCACGACCAAGCTCGCGGATGACGCGATATGCCCCGATGCGATCGGGCACTCGTGCCGTGCCGGCCAGCCACGTCGACACGGGCGTCAGGTGTTCAGCAAGGGAATCCATCGGACCCGACGTCGAATCGGCGTCCAGGAGCGAGCGAAGGTTGGCGGCGAGTGCGTCGTCTTCCCGCGCCACCTGGCTCAGCCGGCGTATGCGCTCGTCAGGCGCAGCCTCACGGAGTTCTGCAAACAGCTGCTGCAGGCGAATCCAGCGATCGCCATCCATGATCGTCAGGAAGTCGCGAGTTCCCGGTGCAGCCACGCCCGGGCAAAGGTCCAGTCACGGCTGACGGTAGCCGGTGCGATGTCGAGAGCCGCCGCCGTCTCGTCGATGCTGAGACCACCGAAGAACCGGCACTCGACCACGCGTGCCTGCCGAGGATCAAGAGCCTCCAGTTTCTTGAGCGCATCACTCACTGCGATCAAGTCATCGAGCGGCGACTGGCGCGCCGCGGTGCCGCTCTCGTCGAGCGTCACAGCGGATCCGCCACCGCCGCGCTTCAGCGCTGACCGACGCTCCGCGTGGTCGGCGAGCACATTCCGCATCGCACGTGAGGCGATCGCGAAGAAATGCGCACGATCTTTCCAGTCGACCTGGCCGGCGGGCATGAGCTCGAGGAACGCTTCATGGACGAGGTCTGTGGGCGTCAACGTGTGTTCCGGCCTCTCGCGGCCGAGCCGCCCGCGGGCAATCCGTTTCAATTCGTCGTAGACGCGCGGGAGTATCCGTCCAAGAGCAGACGGATCGTTCGCAGCGTGAGCGCGGAGGTCGGTGGTGATGTCGGTCGCAGGAGGTTCCATCATTCCAGGGTGGACGACACGATGTGCAGCGTCCGGGCGTGCCGGAGGAATATCACGCCGCGCCCCGATGCGGAACACCACCCGAATCGCTCAACCAGCGAGTACTATTCGCCGCGTAATACGACCGCCGGGTCGGTCAGGGCGGCCCGACGCGCCGGCACCAGCGTCGCGAGTAATGTCACCGCGACGATGACAACAACGGCACCACCGAACACGGCCGCGTTCGCAGGACTCACCTCATAAAGCAGCGCACGCAGGAAGCGCGCGCTCATCAAGGCGACGATCAGTCCAGCGGTGATACCGAATGCCGCGATCATCGCCCCTTCGCGAAGCACCAGCCGAGCGACCCCTCGAGGCGCAGCGCCTAACGCGAGCCGGACGCCGAACTCGCGCTCGCGCTGCGCTGCCGCGTACGACGCCACGCTGTACACACCAACCACGCCCAGCACGAGGGCCGCCGCGCCGGAAACGCCTAACAGGATGAGCAGGAGGCTGGCCCGGGCCGTGGCGGCATCGACCACCGTGGAGACTTGCCGGATGCCCAGCGGTGGGACGCCGGCATCGATACCCTGGACGATCCGTGCCAGCGTTTGGGCCGTTGGTGGCGTGGCGCCTCGCACGACGTACTGCGCAGTGCGCGACACGTACGGAACCGTCGCGCTGTCCTCATGCATACCAGTGGCTTCCGGCAGCAGCGGAAAATAGAGCATTGGCGCAGGACCGTCCTCGATGCGCCCACCCGGCACGTCGCCCACCACACCCACAACCTGGAACAGCGTGGCACGTACGCGAGGATTATCGACGCGGCGCACTCTCCGGCCAATCGCATTGCCGTCACCAAACAAATCCCGCGCCACCCGTTCACTCAACACGATACCGGCGACTCCGCGCAGGTCGCCCGTCTCGAATGAACGGCCCTGCCGTATCGGTATTCTCATCACCCTGAAATAGTCCGAGGATGCCAGCGAGCCGCTCGCCGGAACCATTACGCCCCCGGCGCGATCCGCGGCCTCGAAGCGCATCAGGAACTCGGGAGCGTCAGTCGATAGCAGCGGCAGCGCCGTGACCGACGCCGCGCCACGGGAGCCAGGAAGCGCGCGAAGCGCGTCGATAACCTGCGTGTGGAACGTCACGGCGTGGCGGAGCCTCAGGTACTCCCGGAACGGAAGCGAAACCTCGAACGTGGTCATGCCTTCCGGATCGAAACCAAGTTCCGCGTTGCGGAGGTTCCAGAAGCTCCGGCCCAGAAGACCGGCGGTCACCACGAGCGCCAGCGCCATCGCAATCTGGACTGCGACCAACCCCCGTTGCGTTCTGCGCCACGTCAGGCCTGTCGTTGTGCGCGTCGTGCCGTGCGACAGGTGGTCGCGTGTCACCGCTCCCGACGTACGCGTCAGTGTCGTCAGTCCAACCAGCGCCCCGATGATGAGGGCGGCGACGATGAGCACCGCAACGCTGCCGATTCCGAAGTGGACTTCGTGCAGGCGCGGAATATCGCGTGGCCCGAAACCGAGCTTCGTGGTCATCAGGCCCGCCGCCACCGGCAAGGCAATGATGAGCGACGCGGCGCCCAGGACGACGCCTTCCACCATGAAGCGGCGCGCCATCGCGCGTCGCGTCGCACCTAACGATAACGCGATCGCGACTTCCCGCTCCGCCCGTTCCGCGCGGAGCAGGAAGAGGTTGATGACATTGCAGGTGGCGACGACCAGGACGACCAGGACCATGGCGCTCAGCAGCAGGAGCTGACTGCGAACCGGCGCGATCGTGGCGTCCTTCATCGATTGCACGCTGGCACTTACACCGGCGCGCTGCATCGAGTCGGCAGTGATCGCCGGATAGCGTGAAGGCAGGGCGGGGAGCACCGTGTTCAGCTCGGTCGTCGCCGCGGCGTGGCTCACCCCAGGCCGGAGCCGCGCGATCACGGTGAAGTGCGCATCGTTGAGCGATGGGCGGCTGACCACGACTCGCGCCGGATACCAGACCTGTACCTCGGGCGACGGGAAGTCGAACGAACGCGGCAGAACTCCGACCACCTCACGCGCTCCGAGATTCAGCGGGATCAGACGGCCGATGATCGTCGAATCCCGGCCAAATCGGCGATCCCAGAGTTCTTCCGAGATCATGATCGGGCTCGATTCCACCCACGCCGTGTCCCCGGGCGCGAAGACCTGGCCCAGGATGGGCCGGACACCGAGCAGCGCGAAGAGTCCCGGCGAGACAAACGCGGCGTTCACTCGCTCGGCCTCTTCCCCTTCCGCAAGCGTAATCGAATTGTTCGTATAAAATGCCGCGAAGCCTTCAAACGATCGCGTGGCTGCGGCGGCCAGATGCACGTACGACGCGTCGGTGTGCAGGTCACTGCTCCGGGGGAGCCCCGGCGTGTGCAGCGACACCCGGACCAGCGCGTCGGGGTTCTCGTAAGGCAGGTCTCGCAGGAGCACGCCGTACACGATCCCACCGATGCCGGCCGCCGCACCCAGACCGATGCCGAGCGTGATGACCGTGCCAAGCGTGAACGTTGGCGCGCGGCGGAGCCGTCGCAACGCATGGCGAGTGTCGCGCACGAGATTCTCGAATCCGATGAAGCCGCGAGCGTCGTGCGTTTCATCCCGGAAACGTTCGCGAGCTCCGAACGCCAGCACCGCCGCGCGCCGGGCCTCGCCAGGCGGCATGCCGAGCCGCTGATTCCTCTCAGTCTCCATTTCGATGTGGAAGCGGAACTCGTCGTCCTGTTCCGACGCTATGCGTGGGCGCGACACCAGTTCGCGGACGCGCAGGAAGAAGCTGCGCACGATCAGCTCTCCGCGCTGAGGACGAGTGATACGGCGCTGACAAATCGCTGCCAGCTCGCCTGCTCCTGTCCGAGCGCGCGTCGTCCGGCGGCGGTCAGGGCGTAATATTTCGCACGTCGGTTGTTCTCGGTGGTGCGCCACTCGGTCGAGATCCAGCCCCGATGTTCGAGGCGGACCAGGGCAGGGTAGATCGACCCCTGGCCGACCTGCAGCGCGTCGTGCGAAAGCTGTTCGATGCGCTGCGTGAGCCCCCACCCGTGCATCGGCGTAAGGGACAATGTCTTCAGGATGAGCAGGTCCAGCGTTCCCTGCAGGACCTGTTCGTTAGGCTGCGAGCGGGCCAATCGTCTCTCCTACCGGCATTCGGGAGGAGAATGGCCAGACTTCTCCCGAATGTCAAGAGGAGAGCACGAGCCCGAAGGGTCTTTCGAGCTCGCGCCGGCCTGTCACAATGCCGAAATTCCAACAATCATGGTGAGCGAATCACGCGCCGTTCAACTGTTGTCCCCGGAGCACGCCGAGGGACTTCGCCTGTTATCGACAGACCCTGAATTTTCGGCAGCGGCGGGAGTTGCAGTGGGGCTATCCGCTGAGGGAGCTGCTGAGTACATCGCCGTGGCCGCCAAGGCACGTGACGAAGGGAGGTCGTACGTTTTTGTACTGACAGATGGCCCCGACGTGTTGGGCGTCTGCCGCTTGATCGGTGTGCGAGGCGTGCCCCGCCTGATCGTTTCGATAGGTCTAGCGTACCGAGGGCAGGGACACGGTTCTTTCCTCGTCAAGCACGTGCTGAAATTTGCCTTCGAGAATCTCAAAGAGGAGCAGGTGACGGCAGGCGGAGCGTGCCTGCGGCTCCTCGCGCAGTTTGGCCCCCTGTCGGGAGGCCAGGCACTGAGACGTCAGGACTGGCAGGATGACCTTGATCAATGAGCCGTGACCCTACGACTGAGGCTGTCATGACCCAGTTGTCCTTGCATCGCGTTCTACTGGCGATCCTGATGATTGTCCTGAACGACAAGCCTGCTCCCGCACAAGGCACGAACGCCGACGCCAAACTCCGCGCGCTGTATACGGCCGAGTGGCAATGGCGGCAGCAGGAAATGGCGCGCGCCAGTGATGCGCCGGGTGACGCGGGCGCGGCCGCCCACCTCCCGAAGGTCGATGCCGCCTCGCAAGCCCGGCGTTATGCATACTGGCAACGGACACTTGCGGCGCTCGATTCCATCCCGCTCGATCAGTTGTCGCCGGAGGAGCGGATCAACGCGCAGGTGCTGGGAACGTCGCTCCGCGCGCTGGCCAATGACGTGATGTACAAGACGTACGAGGCGCCGCTCAACAGCGACACGTTCTTCTGGACGGAGTTCACGCCGCGCCAGGGTTTTGGTACGATCGATGTCTACCGCAACTACGTGGGCCGGTTGCGCGACGTGCCGCGCTATTTCGACGAACACATGGCCAACATGCGCGCCGGAATGGCGCGCGGGTTCACGATCCCGCGTGTTTCGGTCACGGGGCGCGAGCGGACCATCGAGCCGTACCTCAAGGCGGACACGACCAACCCGCTGTTCACGCCGTTTGCGAACATGCCCGCGACGATCTCCCAGGCCGACCGGGAGGCGCTGCGGCGTGAAGCCGATACCGTCATCCGCGATGTGATCGTCCCG
>DASRPK010000330.1:0-2766 GCA_035646395.1 Gemmatimonadaceae bacterium
CCCATCTGGGTCACCGGCTCCTACGACGCCGATCTGAACCTGATGTACTGGGGTGTCGGTAATCCAGGGCCCGACTGGAACGGCGACGGCCGGCCCGGAGACAACCTCTATACCGACTCGGTGATCGCGCTCGATCCGGACACCGGCAGATTGAAGTGGCATTACCAGTTCACGCCGCACGACGAGTTCGACTACGACGCGACGCAGATTCAGGTTCTTGCCGACATTGCCTATCAGGGCCAGACGCGCAAGGTGTTGATGACGGCGAATCGCAACGGCGTCTTCTACGTCCTCGATCGCGCGACGGGTCAGTTCCTCAAGGCGACCCCGTTCGCGAAGGTGAACTGGGTGAACGGATGGGACGCGAACGGGCGCCCCAACCGTGTGCTTGCGCCGACTCCTGAAGGAACGCTCGTCTATCCGAACAACCAGGGCGCGACCAACTGGTATTCACCGTCGTTCAGCCCTCGAACGGGGTTGTTCTATATCCCGACATGGGCGGACACGTTTTCCGTCTACCGCAAAACGCCCGGTCCGAACGCCGTGCCGTTCACCGAAGGGCAGTTCTTTACCGGGACGTTTCCGACGATGGCGCTGCCGCCGATGGTGGGAGGGGCGACGAACACGCGGCTGCCGCGGGACGGGTATGGATCGATCCAGGCGGTCGATCCGGAAACCGGCGATCGGAAATGGGAATTCAAGATGAACGACGTGACCGATTCGGGCGTTCTGTCCACGGCGGCCGATCTCGTCTTCGCCGGTGGCCGCGAGGGCTACTTCTTCGCGCTCGACGCACGGACAGGGAACCTGCTGTGGAGGTCGATGGTCGGCGGGCAGGTCGCATCCGGCCCGATGACCTATGCCGTCAACGGCCGGCAGTACGTCGCGGCTTCGGCAGGGAACAACCTGTTCGTCTACGCTCTCCGTCCGTAGTGGTTCGCGCCGCCCAGGCAATCTGTGCCGAGCGGGAGAGGTGACTGTAAAGGAACACGGCGTTCTTGCCGAAAGCTATGGGAATAAGGCATAGATCGCCCAGATTCTCAAACTGCCAGGGACTACGTTGGAAGATCTTTCACCATCAAGACGACCTTTCGCGCGGCTCCAGCCCGTGGTTTGGCCGGCCCGCCGAGGAACTGCCGCCGGTCCTTGGGTCTGGGGCGAGCGAATGGACATGCTTTGGATCGCCGGCGGCGCTTCACTTGTGTTTGGAGCGCTGGCGCTGCCCGCCGCGTACTTATGGGCAGGCGTTGGTTCGGTCCTGGTGACGACATTCCTGCATCTCGGCACCATCGTTAACTATCCGCACTACGCAGCCACGTACGAGATTGCGGTTCGGGAGAGGACCGCACGGCCACGAGGTTTTCGCTGGCTGCTCGCGACCACCCCTCTGATGCTTGCGCTCGCGGCGGCAGCCGTCCGCTGGCCGGCGCTGCTCGTCCTGCCTCTCGTCCGCCTTTATCTGACGTGGTCAGCGTTCCATTACGCAGCTCAACATTTCGGCATCGCCTCCATGTACTCGGCGAAGGGGGGACGTCCGCTGTTGCCCGGGGAAAAACGGCCGCTGCAGGCGTCGTTCGTGGGAGTGGCGGTCTACGTAATGATCACCCTCAACATGATGAATGCCGAGACGCTGTCCAGCGCGTCACCTGACTATCGCGTCATGGGGGCAATCTTGCCACGCGCGATTTATCCGCTTGCACTCGTCGTGCTCGCCGCCAGCGTCGGCGCATTCTTCCTCAGTCATGCCCGTTTGCTCGCGCGGACGGGTCGCAGCTTCGATCGCAGCGTGTGGCTGCTGGCGTTGACCAATTGTGCGTGGTTCGTCGTTCCGAATATTTGGCTCCCCGGTGCAAAGGAACCCTGGCTTGGCGAGCTCTTTGCGATTTGGGTTCCGATTGTCGTCCCCTTCTTTCACTGTGCGCAGTACCTTGGCGTCGCGGCCGACCGCGCGCGGGAGGCGCAGCCGATTCGTCCGGTGCTGTGGATGTCGTTGCTTGTCGCGCTCGGCCTGTTGCTCTTCGAAGCGACGATCTGGGGCTTGCCGCGATTCACTTCGATCGCCGCGGCGCAGGCGGTGCTGATTGTCACGTCCATTCTCAACATCCACCACTTCGTGATCGACGGCGTGATATGGAAGCGGCCGCAGCGAGCCGTTGCTGCCTGACTTCGGGAACTACGCCAGACGAACCCATCGATCTCCAGGCAATAGAATTAGCTGGTGGCACAGCCGTCCTTCAACGGCCTTCGCGTTCTGGTCCTGGAGAGCCGGCGGGCGCGCGAACTGGGACTGATCGTCACGTCGTATGGCGGCGAGCCGCTCGTGGCCCCGTCGATGCGCGAAGTGCCGATCGAGTCGAACGCGGAAGCGGTGCGCTTCATCGACGATCTCATCGCCGGCGAGTTCGACGTCGTCATCCTGCTCACCGGTGTCGGCTCACGGGTGTTGCTCGACATCGTGCAGCGCGTGCAGGGCACGCGCAAGCGGCTGATCGAAGCGTTGAAGGAGACGGTCGTCGTCTGCCGGGGGCCGAAGCCGCTCGCGGTCATGCGTGAGATCGACGTGCCGGTGTTTCTGACCGCACCCGAACCGAACACGTGGCGCGAGCTGCTTGCCGCGCTGGACGAGCGCAAATCCGAGTTGTCGCTCGACGGCCTGAACGTTGCGGTGCAGGAATACGGTGCGTCGAACCCGGATCTTCTGGCCGGTCTCGAGTCGCGCGGCGCGAAGGTCACGCCGGTGCCGGTCTATCAATGGGCCCTGCCCGA
>DASRPK010000331.1:0-3697 GCA_035646395.1 Gemmatimonadaceae bacterium
TGGAGCCTACTGGCTGGTGCTTCCATCTGGGCCACCGAATCTCGCTTCCTCCAAGAAAGCCAGGCAAGGCCGGCTGCAGCGCCGACGTCGTACGCGAGACACCACGCCGGCCACCAGGACGGTACCCCTGGATTATCGATGACCGCGCCGTGAAACGAGTCGAGCACACCGTGGGCAGCCAATCCCGCGACGATGATCCAGCGGCTTGCCTTGAACCCGGTCACGGCGGCAGCAACGAACGCCGCCATCACGATCGACTCGGTAAGCACGGCTACCATCGACCCGCCCATGAGGGCGAATAACACGTAGTACGAAGCGACCACGATGAGCACGGTCGGGTAGAACGCGCGGTCGCGATCGAGACCGACGACTCTTGCAAACAGCGCGACGACGAGTGAGAGCACGATTCCGACAGCGAATGGCATAAACGTGAATGTCATACAGCCTCCTATGACTTCTTGAGCGCTGCGGCGAACCGCACGGCATGAACGACGTCGCCAATGGCTTGACTGGAGAATCGGGCCGCCACCGAATCGGTGACGAGTTCGGCGTGCTCGAACGGCACGACCTCGTGCCTGCTGTTGGTTGACAGCTTCGCCATCGCTTCCTGCAACGGAAGCCACCCGGCCATCGCGCCGCGGGCAGCGGTGATGACGATGAGCGGTCGATCGCCGAGGCTCTGAAACGAACGCGCCTGCGCCAGCGCGGTCGGCAACTCGATGACTTCGTCGCGCAGGCTGCGGGCCGAACGAGCCGACGCATCGGGACCTGAGAGGAGCTGCCCGACGCCAAGTCGAGCCAGCGACGGCAACACCGCGGACACGCGGCGGAGGCCAGCGTAGAAGGTCGGATACCACTGAAGGCCTTCGAACGCTTCGGCAGGCTGGCCGTCCAGCAGGACCATTCCCGCGACCTGTTCGGGATACCTTCCGGCGAAGATCCTCACGTACTGCGCGCCCGACGAATGACCGACGAGCACGAACGGCGCCTGGACGTTCGCGCGTTCGAGCAGCACGTGGAGATCCCTGGCGACCGCGACACCGTCCTGCGGAAGCGAAGTCGACTCGCTCCAGCCTCGACCAGGACGGTCGTAGACGCAGACTCTGGTGTCGCGTGCCACCGCGGTCGAAATCCACGCCCAGTAGGCGCCCGATTCGCCAAGCCCTGATTCGAGGATGACGGTCGGACGACCCGAGCCCATGCAGCTCAAATGCAGCCGGTGTCCGCCGACGTCGATCAACTGGGCCGGTGCGGGATGCATCCGCCGGTCGAGCGACTGGCGCACGGTCTCGAAGCCTCCGCCCACCGCGCAGAGCGCGTAGACAGTCAACACCGGGTACACGACCCACGCGCGCGCGCGGCTGTGCAGATCCTCGCGCACGCGAAGGATCGTCGCGACGAGCAGCGCCAGGAAAAGCGGTGGCCACATCCACCCGAGCTCGCCCAGGACCACGTCGCCGGGCGCGAACATCAGAAGAGCAGCGCCAGCGATCCCCATGAAGCTTGCGGGCAGCAGCGCCCATCGCTGAGGCTGGGTGGTCCAGAGCATCGATACTGCCGCGATCAACGCCCAACTGGCCGCGAATGCAAGCAGGACCGCGCCGGTGATTACGTATTCCTCCGCGCCCGCGAGCGGGCCGACGACAAGCCCCAGCGCGATCAGGAGGCCCGCGGTCAGCGATCCGACAACGACTCGACCGATGTGAGGGGTCGTCATTAGCGTTGCACCGCGTACGTGGCGGCGATACGGGCGATGGATTTCATCGGTGTGTCCTAAATGGCGGTGTGAACGATTGCGTGCGCCACGTACCACGCGGCGCCGCCATATCCAACTGTGGTGGCGGTGAAACTGAGCACCATGAGCCCGCCGAACGGCGTCGCTGGCCTCTGTGGAAGGTCGGGCCTGACCGCGAGTGCCAAGAAACCCAACGGGTTGCCCACAGAACCGAGACTCATCGCCACGACGATGGCTGTCGGAGGCGTGAGTCGCAGGTGCTCGAAGAGCAGAAAGAAGATGAACAGGAGCCCGGTCATCATCAGGAAGTCGAGATGTGCCTTCAGCAAATTCTGAGGGTTCGGAAAGCACTTCTTCACGAAACGTGATGACCGGACTCCTGCCAGGCACCACGCCAGTACGAGCGCCAGCATCATGCAGAGACTGCCGACAGCGGCGAGGAAGCCTGTATCGACGTGCATTTACCGGCTCTCCGACTTCTGCGTGTTCGAGTGCTGGCAGCCCTTGCATGTGCACGTCGGGCCGCAGTTGCAGACTTCACCGCACTGGCACGAAGCCGACGGCCGAGCCGCCGCATTCTGGCAGCCGCAGGTGCATTCGGAACCGGTGCAAGCCGCGCACGCGCATACATTCGACTGAGTGGTCATGAGAATCTCCTTTGCTCGTGTTGACGTCATGTCAACAACGAAGCGGAGTCTCGCACCCAGGTGGGGAGCCAGGATTGGATAGAACGGCTGATGTTCTTGAACGAATCGGCTATTCGGTGGGGCGGGGGAACGAACGCTCGCCGGAACTGCGCGGCAAGGTGTTGAACGGTGAGGCGATTTCAATGAAATCGCCACGCATCAGCACCGAGGGGGCCATGCCGACCATCTGATAGAACGTGCGCGTCAGGTGTGCGGCATCCGCGAAGTCCGCCGCGTGTGCTGCCGCCGCGATGGTTTCCTCGGAGCCGATCGCAACCATGGCGCGCGTCAGCTTGCGCCACAACATGTACCGGCTGAACGGCAAACCGACCTGATCCTTGAACAGGTGGGCGAAACGCGTGGGTGACAGGAAGGCTATTTCTGCCGCCTTATCCAGCGAGATCCGCAGGTCGTCGGACGCTCGAATCGCGTCGAGGACCGTGGTCACGCGCGAATCCAACCGGCGTGTCGGCGCGAGGCCGGGCCTCAAGCCATGCACGCCACGACGAATCAGCGCGACGACGTCCGCGTTCTCACCTGGTTGCTCCACGAACGCGCGAAACTCGGGCACGACGGAGTCGAGCCGACTGTCGGGAACAATCGTGATGTCCTGCTGAAGCGAGGCCGACAACCAGGCGCCCTCGCTCGACTCCGGATCGACGAACACCATGACACCGAGCGCGCCGTTGCAGTCGAAGGAGTGCTCGGCGTCCGGTCGCACGACGATGCCTCGACCCTCACGCCATTCCTTGTCCTTGCCGCAGATGGCGACGTATCCGTCGAGGGCGATGACGATCTGGATTGCGTGATGCGCATGGGAGGGCACGACGCCCTGAGCTCTGGCGGTCAGAAGGAAGCCGCCCTCCCATAAGTACCAACGCGGGGCGCTCAACCAGCGATACGGCTGGTCGTTCGGCTTGTAGGCCAGGCCGGCATTTTACCAGTGAGGTGCCGCGTTCTAACGGCGCACGACCGGACCGCCGTTCGTAGCAGGTTCATTCAACGACATTAGCCGTTACGTTCAATCGTCTCACGGCTCCTGACCGCTATCTTCGAAGACGTCGAGGCAACGCACGCCTCGACTGACGTTTTCAGGAGCCACGCGATGAAGAAGCTAAGCGTCGATCTCGTCTTAACCGGTGACGAGAGAGCCGCTGGCGCTGCAGCGGTGAACGCGGTGCGGCGCGGCCAACGCGTACTCGTCGTGTTGCGTTCTGGCAACTCGCGAGTAGTGCTATGCGTGCGACGCCTCTGCCGAGGCGCGAACGGTCAACTG
>DASRPK010000332.1:0-8800 GCA_035646395.1 Gemmatimonadaceae bacterium
TCTCACGGACGAGCCCGTCGCAACAAGCTGAGGTATGCGGAGTAGCAGAGTTCCACGCGAACATGTATAAGTGTACGCGTCCGGCGGTCTACATGGACCGTCTGGAACAACGCGAAATAATCCAGTGAGGCGCCCCCATGAGATTGCAGCGATGGACATCGTGCGCGATGGGACTTTCCGTCGCGCTCACGCTTTCGGCTGTGGCAGAGGCCAAAGCGCAAACTGACACCACCCGCCGTGACACGTCGCAAGTCCGCATTCCGGTTCGCAAGGGAATGAGCACCGCGCGCGTCGACGGCTCCACCTCTGGTGGAGTGACCCGGCGTGAATCGGCCGGTGATGTGGCAACGTTGACGATTCTGCGTATCGATTCACTCGAGGCTGTGACGAAGGACTACCAGACGCGGATCGATGCGCTCGAAGCAGCCAACACGGCCGCCGCGACGCGCAACGCAGCGCTCGAAGCGCGGATCAACTCGCTCGCGGATTCACTCGCAGCGGCAAACACGGCATTGGCCGCGCTCCGCGAAGAGCTGAATGCGACGAACACCAGGCTGTCTGAGGTCGACACGCGACTGCAGGGCCTGAACACCCGGTTCAACAACTTCCGCCATCGCTCGCTGTTCGGTAACAGCGGGTTTTATGTCGGATTGGGAACCGGCGCGAGCTACACCAGTGGGACGCTGCGGACCATCGGGTACGAGAGCGCTCCGCTCCTGACGATGCCGATCGGCTGGCACAAGCCCGGCAGCATGCTGGGCCTGCGCACCGAGTGGAGCCTGGCGCGTCTGGAAGGCGTTGCGGAAGGGGGATTCTTCAACCCTGACCCGACCGTCGCATCCGGCGTTGCCCTCGCGACATTCGCGTTCCCGATCAACTCCGCCAAGACCAACAGCTTCTACCTGATGGGTGGCGGTGGGTTCTACATGTTCCGCGACTTCGGTACGGGCTCAGGCCTCGCCGACAAGTTCTCGGGCAGTGATGACAGCGCCGGCGACACCGAGACGAAGTTCGGATTCCAGGCCGGGGCTGGCCTCGAGTTCCACATCCTCGGCGCCACGTCGTTGTTCGTACAGTCCTCACTCACGAACGTCGCCGCCGACCGCGGCACGTCCGGCGAGGAAGGGCGGAACTTGCGGTGGATGCCGGTAGTCATCGGGTTCCAATTGCGCTAGACAGGAAGCAGGAGACGGGAAGCAGGAAGCAGGGAAGGTCTGAGGGCCCGCCGGCATTTCGCCGGCGGGCCCTCAGGTCATAACCTAACGTTTCGTTCCTTCCCTGTTTCCTGCTTCCTGCTTCCTGCGTCTTGGCGGTCAGGCATTCCGATCGATGCAGCTCTGACCAGCGGGAACGTTAGGGTTGTTCTGCTCCGCCTGCGGGATCGGGAAATTCACGTCCGTCCCGTAGTTGCCACCCTTGTGCCACGTGCCAACAGGGAAGACCGATGTCGCCGGCCGGTTGTACTGCCGGATGAGTCGCCGCATGTCGCCTGTCCTGTACCCGCGCCCAAACAGCCAGATCGCGCGTTCGCGGAAGAGCTGAGTCACCCGCGCTTCGGCTGTACCGGCATCGACCAGCGGAACAAGGCCTGTCACTGTCGCGCGAAGCGTATTCAGGGTCGTCAGAGCGCCAGCCGCGTTCTGCGCGCGAAGGGCAGCCTCAGCTTCGATCAGTCTTGCCTCGATGCCACTGGTCAGAGCAACAGGACTTTCCCGGATCGGCCAGACGAGCTGCACGTGGAGCGGTCCCGTAAGATCATCGCGCGTGGTGCGCGTGACACCATTGGCTCGGCAGGTCGCGTCACCCCCGACGCATACCGGAAGGCGGGGATCCGCTGCGGTGGCGAAGTTGATGCCGTTCGTGCCTTCTGAGTTTCCGACGCTGTAACGCCAGGCCAGGTTGTTGAGATTCCAGACCTGGTTGCTGTTGGTGGTCTGCGAGTGAAGCATGGTGTACGTGAAATTCGTCGGCACACCGCTGACCGAAGTCGCCGCATCGGCGGCACGGTCCAGGTTCAGCAGGATGCGACCACGCAAGACCTTGAGCGCGTTACGCACTTTGTTGTCGTCGTTCGTGGTCCCAGTCACCAGCGAGAGGCCCGAATCGGCGTGCGCAAGCGCGCGGGTAAAGGCCTCCGCGACCATCATCGGTGAACCGTATCGCTCTTCGCCATCGATGACAGTGCTGAAGACAAGCCCGTTGCAGAAGTGTTCAGCGGTGATGTTCTCAATGTAGGCCTGCACGAAGTACATCTCGGCGGGCTGCCACCCGGGCGCCGTCGGGTTGAACTCCGCCAACAGGTCGATCGCCTGCTCCCCCGACAAGCGCGCCCGGTGGAGCAGGCGGCTGGCATCGGTGACAAACGAATTCTGAATCGTGATCGTGCGCTGGTCTACTTCCTGTCGGCCGATGAATGAATCGCCGTTGAGCCATTCGTCGGTGAACAGGCCGCCGAGCAGCAGCAGGCTTTCTCCGCCGCTGGTCGCGGAATTCAGGCGAGCCAGTGCGCCCAGTCGCACCGCGTTCGCGCCCGCGGCCGACTGGACGTTACTGGGATTGATGATGTCAGGGTCCTCGATACCGAGGAAGGTGTCGGTATCGCAGGCGGAGGGGCTGATGGCGAGGGCCCCGGCGAGCATAACGAGACGCCAGCGGGACAGCGCCAGGCGCCGGATGATGTGTGTATGCATTCGGGGCATTCTCAATACACGAGGTTGAGGCGCAGGGAGAAATACGAGGGCGGCCCGAAGGCCTGGAACTCGGATGGTGCATCACCGGTTGTGCCGAAAGCTTCCGGGTCGACGCCGGTGTACTTGGTCCACAGAATCCCGATGTTCCGCATTGCAGCCGAGAGGGAAATGTTGCGGGCCCGGAAGTAGCGAGCGGCAAAATCCGTAGACGGCGTATAGGACAAGGACACTTCGCGGAAGCGCCAGAAGTCGCCCTTCTCGAAGAACCCCGAGACAGAGCGGCTCGGGTGTTCGCGCACCAGCGCCGTACGTGCCTGCTCGAACAGCGTCGAATTGGGGTTGATCAACCCCGAACAGTTGAACCGGCTGGCGCAGCGAATGCGTTCCGTGTTGTTGTAAACCAGATGTCCCCCCTTGTAATCGACGAGCGCCTGGATACGGAGCTTCCGCTGGAAGACGTCCCATGAGCTGGCCACCGCCAGTTCACGCTTCGGTAGTGGCGAGCCCAGAAACACGTTCGTGTCGGTGACCGTGATCTCGCTCACGGCGGGGTTGGCGTTGTACGTGATGATGCCGTTGCCGTCCTTGTCTTCGAAACCGGTGAGCTTGCGCGACCACCAGCCATAGAGCGGATAGCCCACGCGTTGCGATTGCGTGGTGCCGATGATATTCGGCACGCCACCGAGGCTCTGCAGCTCGTTGCTGTTGGCGGACCCGTTGATGGTCAGCTCCCATCCCAGGTTGCTGCCCCGCATCAGCTGGGTGGTGATGAGTGTTTCCCATCCCTGATTTCGGACTTTCCCCAGGTTTTCGAATCGCGCCGTTGCGCCTGTCCCGAGCGAGGGTGGCAGGATGCGGCTGATCAGTGCGTCCTTCGACGATTTCACGTACCGCGTCACCTCGGCGGAGAGGCGGCTATCGAAGGCGGAGACGTCGAAGCCCAGCTCGAGTTCCGTCGACCGCTCCGGCTTCAGCTGCCGGTTGCCTAACGTGCTGAAAACAAGCGCCGGCTGGTCTCCAGCCTCGCCGCGCGCCGTCGTCGAGGTGAAGAACTGCACGGCGTCGGTCGTTCCCGGTTGCACGCCCGACGCACCGTAGGCGGTGCGCAAGCGCAATTCATTGAGCCACCCCATCTGCGGGAAGAAGGATTCGTCCGACGCGACCCACGACGCCGAGAATTTCGGATAGATCACGGTCTTGAAGTCCGCACCGAACGCACTGTTGCGGTCGGACCGTAATGCACCGGTCACGAAGAAGCGTTCGTTGAAGGAGAGGTTCTGCTCGAGGTAGCTGCCGATGGTCCGGCTTTCCGACGTCGCTTCGTCGGCAAATTCAACAGCACCGGCGGTCACCGTCGTCGCGCCCGGCGGCAGCACCTCGCTCCGGGCGCCGTTACGGTTGAAGAGAATTCGCCCGAGCTGCACGCCGAGCGTCGTCTTCGATTCGAGGGCCTCGGTGAGGCGCCGTGTCGCAGTGGCGTTGGTACTCATGGTGTAGCTGTAGAACGTCGTCCGGTTGTCGATCTTGTATCCTTGCCGGTCGGTACCGACGTTCGGACAATTCTCGAAGCGACACAGCTGCGTGTCGTTCCGGTTGATGAGGTCCAGTCCCGCGTTGAGGCGCAACGTGAGCCAGTCCTGCGGCCGATAGCTGCCTGATGACGAGCCGATGAACCGCTCGATGGCCTGGTTCGTTTCTCCCTGGTAAATGTCGCGCGGCGTAAATGACCGCCAGCCATAGAGCGTGTCGCCAGCGGTGGTCCGGTTGTACTTGAATCCCGGACCGCCATACACGTTGGCGGCAATGCCGGTCACACCGGAGTCGTCACTCTGGGGAAGCCGCAGATCTGACGAGATGTACCCCGTGCTTACGGAGACGTCGGCCTGCTGGGTGAGGGAAACGTTGAAGTTGCCGCGGGCCGTCATTCGGGTCAGGTGGTTCGGGCTCTCTTGCACAGGAAGCAGCGATCTGTTCCGCGACGCGAGATAGCGCTTCTCGAACTCCGGCACCTTGGTCACGCCGTCTTCGTCCTCGTATTCGCCGTGCAGGAAATAGCGCAGCAGTTCCGTGCCGCCGCTCACCTGCGCGCCGTATTGCTTGCGATATCCAGTGCCGTAGGGCGTGGACTCGGAGTCCTCATGCAGGTTGTAGCTGGTCACGCTGTCCTGGACACAGATGTTCGCGGCGACCTGGCTGAGGAAGCACTGCACGGTGTTGGAGGGCGTCGACGTCGTAGCAGAAGTAGTTCCCGTGCGCCATCCCCAGTACGCCGTCGGGTATTCGTTCCGGTCCGTAATCGCGGTCTGCTCGGTATAGGTCGTCCACTGCGGACGCCCGACGGCACCGCGCTTCGTGGTGATGACGATGACGCCGTTCGCGGCATCCGTGCCGTACAGCGTTGACGCTGACGGTCCCCGGACGACTTCGATGGACTCGATTTCTTCGGGATTGAGATCGCCGATGCGCGCAGGCGTCGTTCCTCCCACGCTGACCGACGAGGATCCGGTCGTTCCCTCGACGCGTATTCCGTCGATCACGAAAAGCGGGTTGTTCGAAAGCGAGAGCGAGCTGGTTCCGCGAATGCGGATCCTGGTGCCGGCGCCCGTCTGGGTGCCGCTGAACACCGTCACGCCCGCTGCTTTCGACACGAGCAGGTCCGCGACCTGGCTCACCGCCTGCGTCTGGACGATGTCGACGGCATTGACCTGCGCGATTGCGTTGCCGACTTCCACGCGGCGCTGCTGGCCGGTGGCGGTCGTGACGATCGGATTCAGCTTCATCGCGACCGATGCGAGCTGGAAGTCAACGGTCGCGGTCTCGCCCGCGGTTACCGTGACGGTCTTGCTCTGGCCCGCGAAGCCGATGCGCACCACGCGCACGGTGACCTGGCCTGGAATCACGGACGTGATCTGGTATCGCCCGTCGCCATCTGTAACGCTGCCGGCGGTCGAGCCGACAATGCCTACCTGCGTGTGGGGGATGGGTCGGTCGTTTCCTTCTTCGGTAACGCGACCGCGGATGGTGCCGCGCTGCGCCTGAACGGAGGAAACAGCCACGAACATGAGAGCGACTGCTCGCGACATCAATCGAAGCATCACGCGCCTCCCAAAAGGGGATCGTGGGTGACTGCGTCGCCACAGCGGTCAGGTGTTGCCGCGGGCGACGCAACGGAGACAAGGTAGGGACCGGCAGGTGGCTCGCAAGACAGATGTTTTTCAGCCGCCAGAACGTTCCTGCGCGGAGAAACTTGCCAACCCGAGCGGGCTTAAATACTCTCTCAGCATATATGCCACGCATCCATTTGAATCGATCCGTTGTCAGACCGTTGTTCCCACTCCAATCGCCATGAGCCTCCTCGACTACCATGTGCTGCTCGCGCTGGCCGGTGGGCCCCTCTACGGATACGCGATCAAGGAAACGGTGGCGCAGGAATCCGGCGGTGCGGTAACGCCGCGCGCGGGATCGCTGTACCGCGTGATTTCGCGACTCACCACCGCGGGTCTCGTCGCGGAAGCCCAACCCACCGAGGAACCGCCGCCGCATCCCGGCCACGCGCGCCGCTACTACGCCCTCACAGCTGCCGGTCGGCGCGAGCTGTCGACCGAAGCAGCCCGGCTGAAACGCAGCGCGGCGATGGCGCAAAAACGACTGGGCGTCGCACCGGGACGTCCATGAGATCCTTGCTGATCCGGATGGTCCGATGGCTCCCGCGCGGATTCAGGGAGCAGTTCGAGTTCGAGATGATCGAGCACATCGAGCGCGAGTACGTGGCGGCGCGATCGCGAGGCCGACTCGCGGCCATCGGCTATTCCCTCGCCACCGCGGCCGACCTGGCGCGAAACGCCATCGCCGAGCGTTGGCGCCCCACCTGGACACGCCCACCCATTGCGACCGAAGAGGACAAGGACATGAAGTCACTGCTGGACAACTGGATGCGGGACCTGCGGCACGCCACTCGCGCCCTCGCTCGTTCGCCGGGCTTCACGATAATTGCCGCCGGCACGCTCGGACTGGCCATCGGCGTCAACGCCGGAATGTTCAGCGTCGTCAACCGCGTCCTGCTCAATCCTCTGCCATTCCCGAACAATGATCGGTTGATGGCGATCAGCGCGTCCGCGCCAGGCTCGGATTTCCCGCCGGAATTCGGCGTCTCACCGGAATTTTTCATCCAGTACAAGGAGCAATCGAAGCTCATCGAGGATCTCACCACGTTCAATTCATTCACCAACACGCTGCGCGTCGAAGACCGTGTGGAACGGGTGCGGATGTCGTGGCCGACGACCTCGGTGTATTCGACGTTAGGCGTGAAGCCGATCCTCGGCCGGTTGCCGGTCGCGGAGGATGAGGACCGCGTCGTGGTCATCAGCCACGCCCTCTGGCAATCCTGGTTCGGGAGCGATACGGCGGTCCTCGGCAAGGTGTACGACATCGGTGGAGCCTCGCGCACGATCGTGGGCATCATGGGACCCGAGTTCCGGTTCCCGGATGACGGCACGGTGCTATGGATTTCAAACACCATCCGCACAGACCAGGTGCGCGTGGGACGCTTTGGCGATCGGCTCGTCGCGCGCGTGAAGCCGGGCGTCACTCCGGAGGCGCTGGCGGCGGAGTTGACGACCCTGGCCAGCCGTTTGCCCGATCGCTTCGGAGGATCGCCTAACTACAGACGGCTGATGGGCCAGCATCGCGCGGTCGTGCGACCTGCCAGGGACCAGGTGCTGGGCGCCGTGCAACGGCCGCTGTGGGTGTTGTTCGGCGCGGTGGGTATCGTGCTGCTCATCGCCTGCGCCAACGTGGCGAACCTCTTCATGGTGCGCGCCGAGGGACGACAGCGCGACCTTGCCGTGCGCCGGGCCATCGGGGCCGCGCGACGGGAGCTCGTCAGGCTCCAGCTGGCGGAAACCGTGGTAGTGGCCGCCCTGGCGGGCGCGTTCGCGTTGTTGCTTGCGTATGCGGGGCTCCCGTCGTTCGTACATGCCGCGCCGCCGAACCTGCCGCGTATTGTCGACGTGAAGCTCGATGGGGTCACGGTGCTGTTCACGATCGTCGCTTCCCTCGGCGCTGCGTTGCTCTGCGGCCTGGTCCCGGCGATGCGTGCCTCGTCGCCCGATCTCACGCGACTTCGCGAGGGCGGACGCGGCGCAACGCGCGGCAAACGCCTGCTTCGCGACGGTCTCGTCGGCGCGCAAACGGCGCTCGCCCTGGTGCTGTTGATCGGATCAGGCCTGCTTGTGAAGAGCTTCTGGGGTCTCCGGAACGTCGATCCGGGATACGAGACCGAAAACCGGATGACCTTCCAGATCGCGCCGGAAGGACCGGCATTCACGGACGGCGCGGCCTATGCGCGTTTCCACATGGACTTCATGGAGCGCATTCGTGCGCTTCCCGGCGTCGAGTCGGTCGGCATCGTGGAAAACGTGCCGCTCAACGAAGCGACGCCATTGGCGCCGTTCCGGACGGAGGAAATGTCGACCAACCCGGACGCCGGCAAACGGCTCCGCTACACGTTCGCCGCGGGTGATTACTTCAGCACGATGGGCATACGCGTGCTGCGTGGCCGGGCATTTCCAGGGCGTGACCTGAAGGGAACGTTCGGCTCGGTGATGATCAGCCGGTCTGCTGCCGAGCAGTTGTGGCCGGGGCAGGATCCCGTCGGTCGCCGGCTGCAACTGCAAGGGCAGACGGCGTGGTCCACGGTCATGGGTGTCGTGGAAGACGTAAAGCAGAACAATTTCCGCGAGGAAGGACAACCCGTGGTCTATTTCCCGCTTGTGGTCGAGGGCTCGCCAGAGTGGCTGGTGGCGTCGCCGGCGTACGTCGTGAAATCACCGCGCGCCGAGAGTATTGCACCGGAGATTCGTTCACTGGTGAAGGAGGTGGCGCCAAACGCGCCGATGTATCGCGTCTTTACGATGGAGCGGTTGGCCACCGACTCGATGGTACAGCTCTCCTTCACGATGCTGACACTGGGTATCCTGTCCGCGTTATCGCTGATCCTGGGCGCGGTGGGGCTCTACGGCGTATTGTCCTACGTGGTGGCCGAACGGACAAGGGAGATCGGTGTGCGGATGGCGTTAGGTGCGCGGGCGGACCAGGTGCGCCGGATGGTA
>DASRPK010000333.1:0-17881 GCA_035646395.1 Gemmatimonadaceae bacterium
GATGGGAGATGGGAGATGGGAGATGGGTCAGGTCGGGTCAAGGGGATCACCGTGGGGTGGCGTGCTCACCGGCTCATTAGCCAGTCGGTTTTTCACACGGTCGAGATTCTTCACGACCTCGATGGCCATTGCGCGCATCAATGACAGTTCGCGCGCATTCGGATCGGCGCGCGCTACCAGTGAACGCAACGATCGCAGGACGTGCTCGGGATAACGGGTCTTGAAGAAATCGATCGCGTGAAGCGCTGCCTCTGCATCGGCATGAAAGCGCTCGAGCTCGGCCGCCTCCGGCGGGGGAGCATCCTTGCGTGGCGGTTTACGGGCGCGCGTAGCGTCCCCGGCGGCAAGATGCAGCTCGTACAATGCAACCATGACGGCCTGGGCCAGGTTGAGCGACGCGTATCTGGTGGTCGGGATCGTCACGTGCACGTGGGCGCGGTCGAGCGCCTCGTTAGGCAGCCCCTTGTCCTCGCGACCGAACACCAGCGCTACCGGCCCGTCGCCGGTGGCGTCGAGCAGCCGATCCGCCACTTCCCGCGGAGTCGTGACCGCCCACCGGGCGGCGCGATGTCGAGCGGTGAAGGCGGCGACCAGCACGCAATCGGCCAGCGCTTCGTCGAGTGTCGCGAGCTCGCGCGCTTTTTCGAGGACGTCGCCGGTGTCGTGGGCAATGCCCTGGATGCGCCAGGCGTCGAGCGGGACGGCATTCACCAACCGCAAATCGCTCAGGCCCATGTTCTTCATGGCACGCACGACCGACGCGACGTTCACGAGATCCTGCGTCTCGAAGAGCACGATCCGGATTCGTTCCAGGCGCGACTCAGCCATGCTGCACTACCATTGGAATCAATTGGTCCGTCTCCTGGCGATCACCACGAAGGTACGCCCATCCCGGCTCGCGAGCACTCAGCACGAGTTGCCCACGGCGTCGTTCACGGCCACGCGGCATTTCATTCACGATGACGTCGAGCGAAAACATGGCGTCAGGCGGGCCGAGCGATGCGCGCTGGATGCGGCTGAGAACCTGCCAGCTATCTGCTGTTTTTTTCCAGCTGACGGTCAATGGTACCAAAGGCGCGTCACCTCGTGCAGTCACGCGAACACTGTCCGGCGCCTCGGGAACCAGCAGCCATGACGCGTATCGTGGAGTTCCGGTATCGTGACGGAACGCCAGGTGGAGTTGCATGCCGTCGCTGTTGACGTCAGGGTGTTCATTGTCGAGCGGATTCTCGTCGCGGTGCTCCGCAAAGTACGGATCGCGTTTGCCAACGTTGACTTCGATCAGCAGTTCGTCAGGCGTCGAAGCAATGACGACGGACGCTGTCGGAACATCGGCGGCCCAGGCCGACTCGGTACGCCTGTAGTTGGATTCACCAAGCTCGAAACGAAGGCCCTGTTCCGCTGATGTCAGTTCGCCAACCGACGGGACGATGTGCTGCAGGAGCGGAACCACGAGGAACTGTCGCCTGAGCTGTTGTTGTCGTTTGATCGACTCAGTCACTCGCGCGAGTGAACCCCGCCGGCGTCCGTCCAGTCTGACTTCACCCGCTGCCGATTGCACCTGGCAGGCATCGCCATGGAATCGATAGGTCGTCTGCGAGCCTGCAACGCGATACTGAATGGTATCGTCGCCGGGGCGCTCAACGCTGAAGGATCGGTTCGACGACCATAAGGATCGGTTCCACGACCATACAGAGACGATGCGGCCGGACTTCCCCCGCATGCGGACCAGATAAAACGAGCGCGGAGCGCCACCCGGGGGGCCGGGAGCCACCGCCTTCCATAACTCGTTAGGTACTGGTTCTGACGGCATCGGTTCGAGGAGTATGGTCCCGACTACCACGTCGGATTCGATCACCTCACCGGTCGTAGGGGTCATTTGTGCATCGCGCACGAATTCAAAGCCATCCTCGAGTCCGGTGCCGCCCGTGAGTGCGCCGGGTTTCCAATCGTAACTGACGGGATCGCCCTCGATGTGAAACGGGAGATCGAACGTTATGTCGCGTTCCGATTCCCACTCCATGCGATCCACGATATGATCAGGACCCGCCACAACAGTCCGCCTGACGAGCACTCCCGGAGCAATTCGCGCCTCGGCGTCGACCCAGGCGAATTCGCCGCGCTCGTCCCATGCTCGCAGCGAGCCGGCGACCGGTTCCTGCGACTTTCCATTCACGAGGGGCGCGTTGTGCGCGAGGGTGCTGCGATACCAGTGGAGTGTTTTCTCGACGTACGATCCCGTGCCGACGTCCTCGAACACCCGGTCGTCGCCGAGTACGAGCCAGAGGTTCAGTCGATCGGGATGACCATGACTTCCTCCGGTGTGGCCGTAGTCGAGCGCGACGTAGGACCGTCCCCGGTCCCGACGGATCACCGCAAAACCCTGACCTTCCATGAGTGCTGAGCGAGGTGCGACGGGCGTGCCGGAAGGGAGTTCGGCCTGCGCAAACAGCAACGACTTCCAGCCAAGGTCGGCTCTCGTCAGACGGACGCCGGGCACGTTGCGTTCGGCTTCGCCCGTCGAGCGCCAGCGGGCGGCGTCGCCGTCAGGTCCGCTGCGATAGAGAATGGCCAGGCCGGCAGCGATCTCGCTGGAATCCGGGCGACGCGCCATGGCAAGCTCGAGCGACTCCGAAAGGCGCCATTGACGCAGCGAGGCGCGATACTGGGAGTCGCGTCGGGCGGGAAAGGTGAAATCGGGGAGCGCGGTCCGGAGCGGTGCGACGAACCCGTCCTCGAAGCGGCGCAAGGACTCGTCAGGCAGCTGCACCGCGCCCTCCTCGGCGAGCCTGACGAGATACCAGAGGCCACGGTGTGCGAACAGGTGATAATTCTCTCCTTCGTACCAGCTTCCATCACTGAGCAGGCCAGAGTCGAGAAAATGGCGTAGCCCTCCAGGACCATGAATCGCGCGGTCGACGCCATCCGGCCGACCGAGCAATTTCGTCGCGGCGCCGAGTGCAGCGCTGTTCCATACCTGTCGATTGGAAAGCCCTTCATTGAACTGGGCGATCAGTTCACTGGACGGCTGTGCGATGCGCTCGCGAAAGTGATCACCGGTGTGATTCGTGGCCCCGGCCTCGAGGATCGACACGGCGACGGACAACTGCAGCAACCAGATCGATTCCAGGTAGGTGCTGAAGAACACCCGGCTCGGCCCCAGGACATTGTCCGCGTTAGGCCAGTTCGTGTACTGCTCACCGAGCCGTCTCACGATAGCCTCGGCGAGCCGGACGTACCGGCCTCCGGTCAGTCGTCCGAGCGCTGCCGCGTGAATTGCCCGTTCGGAAAGCCAGAGCTGATAACCCATGATCCACCACCGATAGTGCTCTTCGGCGTCGAACGCCGCGCCGCACACGGGACAGCGGTGAAGGCGTGGGCTTTGGGGATCGAACTCGAGGAACGCTCCGTCGCGCTCGCACCGGCCGCCCCGTCGCGTCATGCGCGCCTTTTCGGCGGGAATGAAGAAGTCCTCGTCAGGCAGCAACCGGTCAAGGTCCGCCGCCAGGGAAGCCGTGAGGGGCGCGAGGGGGCCTGCGACATCCCGGGATCGCTGCTCGAACGATAAGCTCGAACCGATCATCAAGGGGTGCCGGGTGAATCGAGCCGCCATTGAACGAGCGTGGCCATTTCTCCTCGCAGGTCCATCCGCACCTGCTGCAGCCGGCGCGACAGTCCCTGCACGCCGCGAGCATGATAGATCCACGACACCGGAACGTCAGTTGCCAGCGTTTCCTGGATGGACCTCCACGACGTCGCCAACGCCTCGTCGCTGCCCGCACTACTCACCAGACGGAAAAGCGAATCCAGTCCTGGCGTGTGGTACCCGGCGTAATCCAGCGCGCCTCCGGATAGCCTGCCGTCGAACATCGAAGCGAGGTGCGACAGGGAGAGATCGCCGCCGATTCCCGTGAACAGCGCATCGAACTGCTTCGGTGATTGTCGTGCCATGGCGAGGAAGGCACCCAACTCGAGCTGGCGGATATCAACGGTGATTCCATGAGTGCGGAGGTCCGCCTGGATCAACTGCTCGATCGCGTTGTCGCCACTCCCCACCGAAAACAGCGTGAACCGAAGGCGCTCAGCACCTCGGGTGCGAGGCCCGTCGCCTGACGAGCGCCACCCGGCGGCGTCGAGCAATGAGTCAGCCCATGCGGGACCCGGTCGAGTGTGGCCGCGGACCCATGGATGCGACGAACTGACCGGTCCTTCGGCCGGAGACCCATATCCAGCCAGCGCGACGTCGATGATACGCTGCCTGTTGATGAGCGCGTCGACGGCCTGACGAACGCGTAGATCATCGAACGGAGGACGCGCGCTGTTGAAGACGATCACGGTGGCGAACGAGACGGGATACCCTATCACGCGCAGCGCAGGATCGCGTTCCACGAGCCCGGCCATCGTGGGAGAAATGCCAGCGACGTGCAGGTCACCACTCGTCAGGCCGGCAAACTTTGTCGTCGCTTCATCGACCACCGCGATGACCAGTAGCCGGATCTGTGCCGGCCCGCTGAGCGCGGATGGAAAGTCATCGACCCGCTCGAAGATCCAGCGGCGTCCCGGCTCGCGTCTGACGAATCGATACGGGCCGTTCCCTGTCGGCGCAGTCGCGAATGCCTGCGAGCGGAACGAGCTCCGCGGAACGTCCTTCAGGAGGTGCTCAGGGACGATCGGCAATTCGGCGAAGATGGGCAGGAGTCCTGGAGGCGGCGACCGAAATGTGAAAACCGCCGTCGAATCGTCGTGGACGGTGATCGAATCGATTGTTGCAAGGTCAGAAGCGCGTGGAAACCCCGTGGCCGGATCGCGCGCGGCATTGACCGTGAACGCGACGTCTCGAGCGGTTGTCGGTTTTCCGTCGTGCCATCGCAATGAGGGAAAGATGTGCATGGTCAATCGACGCCGGTCGGTTGACCACTCCCATCGCCGGGCGAAGTACGGCTGTTGGGTGAGTGAGGAATCGAGCCGCGTCAGCGTGACGAACAACGCGTGTCGCTGGACCTGTCGTGCGAGCGGATGAATCGTGACCAGCGGATTGGCTGACTCCAGGTCAGCGCCCGACGCGAACACGACGACATCGGACCCCGTAGCCGGTGCGCATCCGAATACAAGGCACGCGGCAATCGTCCACCGGCGAGGCCGGTGCAATAACGGGGTCAGAGCCCATTTGATGAGGCTAAATGGGGTCTGACCCCTTTTATGCTGCCGCGCCATTATCACCCCGTGACCTACCTCGTTCGTCGCGGTCTCGCCGCGTTGGGACTGATCTGGCTGGTCCTCACGCTGACGTTTGTCCTCCTGCACGCTGCGCCCGGAGACGCGGCTGACCTGCTCGTTCCTCCCGATGCCTCGCCCGAAGTCGCCGCACAACTGCGGCAGGAACTCGGGCTGGACCGGCCGATCACGCATCAATATGGAAGGTGGCTGGCCAACCTGCTGCGCGGCGACCTCGGCGAAAGTTTCCGCCGCCGCGAACCAGTGCGGGCGATGCTGGCTTCCGCCCTCCCCATTTCGATCTGGCTCGGCACGATGTCGCTGATGCTGACGTTCGTGGTCGGTGTTGCCATTGGAGCGTTGCAGGCATCGAAGCGGGATCAGTGGACCGACCGGCTTCTCACCGGCCTGACGACCGCCGTGTATGCGGCGCCGAGTTACTGGTTGGCGCTCACCGCGGTGGCGACGTTCACGTATGGCTTGTCGCGGATTGGCGCGCCGGTCTGGATGCGACTCCCAGCGTTCGGCGTCACCAGCCCCGCCTCTGACGCGTCGGGCTGGACGGTCCTGCCTGACCTGATCCGGCATTCGATCCTCCCCATCGCGGTGCTGGCCGCGGTCGGGGCTGCGGGTATCGCTCGTTATGCACGCACGGCGGTGCTGGACCTGTCGCGGAGCGAGTGGGTGCGCACGGCGCGAGCGAAAGGCCTGACGCGCAGCCGCGTCTTGTTCCGGCACCTCCTGGCGAACGCCCTTCCGCCGCTGGTCGTGCTATTGATGCTTGCGCTGCCAGGCGTCGTCGCCGGGTCAGTGTTCGTCGAGTCGATTTTTGCCTGGCCCGGGATGGGGCGCGTGATGCTGGAAGCAATCAGCGCGCGTGACTATCCGGTCGTCATGGGGGCGACGGTGGTATACGCGGCCCTCGTCGTGCTGGCCAATGCGGCGTCGGACGTCCTCCTGCACGCGGTGGATCCGCGGCGGCGCGGATGACGAGAACGGAGCGCTGGGCCGGAGGACTGCTCGCCGCTATGGTGATCGGCGCGCTGGTGGTGCCCGCTGTCGCGCGCCAGGATCCGCTGGCCATCGATGACGTGCTGTCCGCCCGGCTGGTCGGGCCGTTCTCGACCGATGATGCCGGGCGGTTCCACTTGTTAGGCACGGACCGTTTTGGCCGCGACCTGTTCGTCCGGATGATGCTGGCCGGTCGGCTGTCGCTTGCCATCGGCGTGGTGGGCTCGGCGATGGCGGGACTCATCGGCGTGTCGATCGGAGCCGCCGCCGGATGGTGGCGCGGGGCGTTCGACCGGCTGGCGATGTCGGCGTCGGATGCCATGCTCGCCATACCGCGCCTCATCCTGCTCCTCCTCTGCGCCGCGTTGTGGCGTCCCGGGACCACGACAGTGGTGGTCGTGCTGGCCGCCACCGGGTGGATGGGCGTGGCCCGGCTCATCCGCGCCGAGGTGATCGGTGCGCGGTCGCAGGCATGGGCCGACGCGGCGCAGGCCGTCGGGACCACACCGCTGCGGGTCCTGGTGCGACACGTGCTGCCTAACGCTCTCGGCCCCGCGATCGTAGCAACCACGCTCGGCGTCGGCAACGCGATCCTGCTCGAAAGCGGTCTGGCGTTCCTCGGGCTCGGCGTGCAGCCGCCGCAGCCGAGCTGGGGGAACATGATCGCGGGGGGCCGCGACCTCATCGTGACGGCACCCTGGGTCGCGATCGCCCCGGGCGTCGCCCTCATCCTCACGGTCCTGGGATGCACGCTTTTGGGCGACGCCTGGCGCGACCGGCTCGCCGGCGAAGTCCCCACCACCCTGGCCGACCGCGCCTAACGAACGAGGATCGTGACGATCCCGCGCGGAGGGGCAACGAAGTCGACTGCGCCGTCGTGTGGTGGCAGCCCTTCCAGCGGCGTTTCATCCAGACGGGCAAGGCTGGCTTCGCGAACCTTGGGAAGGCGCCAGGACCCGGCGACTTCGCGGTTCAGGACGTTGACGCAGCGGAGAACAATCCCATCTCCGTCCTCGCTTTCCTTGATCGTGGAACAGGCCAGTCCTTCACCGGTCAGCTCTACGCCTGGTATCGAGGCGGGAGGGCGGATCGCCGTGCGCCACGTGGCGCCGCGAAGCGGCTGCAGCACCTCATCGGCGATTTTTTCTACGAGTGCCACAGTCGTGTCCGATTTCGGACCATGCGCAAGGAACGCCAGCGAGGCCTCATACAAGCCTTGCGATTGCGCTGCGGGAGTTGGAACGGGGTAGCCGGCGTGGCCAGGTCGTTCCGGCAAGTCGTGTCGGGACAATTCACCCACAGCACGGAGTAACGTGATCCAGATGATGTCGTCGTCGGCCTCGTATTCGGCGAGGCCGTCGGAATACACCGTGGCGCCAGCCGTGGCTGTGTACGCGGACACATAACGATGCAGCGGCGCCGTCGCTGGGGCGGACTCCTTCAGCCTCCCTGTCGCGTCGGTGGTGATGGGGTAACGCGTCACCGGCCCAAATGCCGCGTCGGCAGTAACCGCCGGCGACTGCAGCCCGGTCCGAATTCCGATCCGGAGTCTGAGATCCGTTGCGATGTTGTCGCCGCGCACCTGAATTCGGACAAACGGAGCGCCGGCGTCGAGTTGAATAATCGTCTGAACCTTGAGCGTCGTGGCTGCCGCACGTCGCGGTTCTCCCGCCGCACTCGTCAGGCGGCGTTCCGGAATCGACACGTTCCAGTCGCAGGTGAGCTCTGCGCGCAACGGACCGCGAGCCGAGACTTTGGCGCGAACCAACGTCGCGGTGGTCCGCGAGCCAGAGGGCACGGGGCATGGGGCACGGGGAAACCCGGGTGATTCATGCCCTAGGCCCCATGCCCCATGCCCCATGATAGCCGAGTGAGTGTACAGGTCTCCGCGCTCACCTTCGGCTTCGAAAACGATCCAGTCAGCGATGGTAACGTCGTCGTGAGTCAGGCCCACGGACGCCGAGTCGGCATCGACTCGAAGCCCAGCGCCCTCAATGGACTTTGTGTCACCGGAAACTGGTGAGTGAACGGGATTCGCCCGACGCCGCTTCTCGTCGATAGGCAGCGTGACGAGACCGTAACCCGGAACGTCGTCGACCCACGCCAGCACGCGCCGGCGCTCAACGAGCCGGCTACGCGGGTAGTGGCGTGAAGACTCCTCCCGGACAAACGCACGTTCGCGCGAGATCTCCTGAACCGGGGAGGCACCAAGCGACAGCGCCCCCAGGGCGCGCGCCTGGGGCTCGATGCCGCCGGAACCCGGTCCGACCGGTGCATCATCGAGGACGAGATCAATTTCGAGCTCGGCGATTCCTCGTCGGACGCGAGCCGCGGTATTTCGGACCACAATAACAGAGGTCCACTCGTCAGGCGTCCCCCTGGCCGCGTTCGCGTCGTGACCGAGCAGTGCCATGATCGACGCGTCGCGGATTCCGGCGCCCGCGGCGGTCGCCTCATCCAGCCGAAACGCCATTGCGGACGCCACGTCGTCGACGCTGCACCCGCACAGCGTGTCATGCGGCTGGCACAGCAGCAATGGTTTCCAGGCGGTGCGCAGGATGGCTCGCCCGTCATTGCCATCGCCGTTGATCCTGGACAGTGCCACCCACGGCTCGACATCGCGCAGCAACATCGATTCCACGAGCGCATAACGACGCTTCAATCCAGCGCGGGCGCTGAAGGTACCCTGCAACGTCCATGTGTAGCCGTACGAATCACGCAGTTCGCCGCTGACCTCGGGGATGTCGTGTTGCGCCGCACGCTCGGTCAGCGTGTGGCCGAATTGGCCAAGGGACACGCGCTCGACCCGGTCAGGAAAGGCGGCCGCCTTCAGAGCGGCAATCGCCTCGAGCAGGTTCGCCGGCGGCGCGTGATGGTCAGCGCCGACGGGAACGAGCGTGATACCAGTTGTGGCGCGCGGTCCAATCACCTGACGCATGGCGCGCCATCGCTCCCGCGCAGAGTCCGGTTCTGTCGGCAGATGAGAGCCGAATTCATAGCCGTCAGGAGGCAAGTGGTACAGCAACACCGTTGACTCGTCAGGCGCCTTCCACCACGCGGTATCCCCAACCGGGTGTCGCGCGCCGCCATAGCCACGCCAAAGCACGATCAATGAACAGCCAAAGCCGGCGGCGATTGCCGGCAATGCGGCGGGATGCCCGAATGAGTCGGGGCAGTACAACACGTCGGGTGCAATCGCCCGAAGCGAACGAAGGACGCGGCGGCCGGCCAGCAGGTTCCTGACAAGACCTTCGCCCGACGGAATCAGTGAGTCAGCCAACACGTACCAGGGTCCTGCTTCGACAGCTCCCTGGCGTAGCGCGGTCGAGACATCCGCAGACCGTTCGGGACGCACCTCGAGGTAATCCTCGAGGACGACGGCCTGTCCATCGAGCAGAAAGGGAGAGCCGGCGACCCCATCGAGGACCTCGTCGATAAGCGCTACCAACCGGAGGCGGAACTGGGGGAACGGTCGATACCATTCGCGGTCCCAGTGTGTGTGGACGAGAAGCCCAACCTCGATACGTGAAGGTTCGGGATGCTCTTCCGGCTGTCGGATCGTCATTATGCGCAGTCTGCGAGCGTTGCGGCGCGGCTGCAAGCGACGATACCCTGCGACCCTGGCCACCTCACCCGTCTTTCATGCCTAGTATCGCCGAACTCTGGGACCTGCTTCACGACCTTCCGGCGCTCGTAAAGTTGGCCGGCTACATCGGCCTCATCGCGATCATATTCGTCGAAACGGGCTTTTTCTTCGGCTTCTTCCTTCCCGGAGACTCGCTCCTTGTCACGGCCGGGCTGCTGATCGCGACCGGGCTGGACATGAACGTCTACCTGCTCGGTGCGATGCTGAACGTCGCGGCCATCGCCGGTGATGCGCTGAACTACTGGGTCGGTCGCGTCACGGGCCCCAGGATCTTCATTCGTGACGAGTCTTTTTTCTTCAAGCGGAAATACGTCGAACGCGCACACGAGTTTTATCTCAGGCACGGGGCAAAAACGATTTTTCTCGCGCGCTTCATGCCGATTATCCGCACCTTCGCGCCCCTCGTGGCCGGGGTTGCCAGGATGGATTACAAGGTGTTCACGATCTACAACGTTGTGGGCGGCACCGCATGGATCTGGAGCATGCTCTTCACGGGATACTTCCTCGGGAGCTACGTTCCGGGCATCGACAGGCACATTGGAAAGGTGATCATCATCGTAATCTTCCTGTCGATACTGCCCGGCATCATCGGGTGGTGGAGAGAGCGTCGACGGCCACCAGCAACGGTGTGAGCGCCGGCGCTTTCGAGGTGACCTCATCCCGGAGCTGACAGATGCCCCATTCGCTGCCCGCCCTGCCGTACGCGTTCGATGCTCTCGAGCCGCACATCGACGCGGCGACGATGCAGATCCATCACGGCAAGCACCACCAGGCGTACGTCAACAACCTCAACGCCGCGCTCGACAAACACTCAGAGTTGCACGAGAAGTCGCTGGAAGCCGTGCTGGCAGACCTCAACAGTGCGCCTGACGATGTCCGAACCGCCGTGCGCAACAACGGCGGCGGGCACTGGAATCATTCTCTGTTCTGGACCCTGATGGCCCCAGGCGGAGGCGGCGACCCGACGGGCGCACTCGGCACAGCAATCACGTCCACATTCGGCGCCTTTGACAAGTTCAAGGAGCAGTTCGCGGCGGCCGGTGTCTCCCGATTCGGTTCGGGATGGGCCTGGCTGGTTCGCAAGGGGAGCGCGCTGTCGATCACGTCGACTCCGAACCAGGACAACCCACTGATGGACGGCGTTGCGGCGCGCGACATCCTGTTAGGCCTGGATGTCTGGGAGCACGCCTACTACCTGAAGTACCAGAACCGCCGCCCGGACTACATTGGCGCGTGGTGGAATGTGGTGAATTGGAAAGCGGTTGCTGAGCGATACGGAGCCTAGGAGGGCATTGGGTACGGGGCATGGGGCATGGGGTATGGGGCCGCTACCCCAGGCCCCATGCCCCATGCCCCATCTAACGCGCGGCCTCGCCCTCGAGGTACGTATACCCCTCAAGTCCGGCTACATACTCGGCGATAAACGTATTGGACTCCGGCCTCGTTAGGCTCGCTGCCGCCGCCACCTTGCGCCGGAACGTCGCCAGCAGGTCGCTCGCCTTGAACTGCACGTAGTTCAGCACCTCAGTCACTGTGTCCCCGTGCACGAGGTCCGTGATCTCGTAGCTCGAGTCCGACAACCGGATGTGCACCGCGTTCGTGTCGCCGAACAGGTTGTGGAGGTCGCCGAGGATCTCCTGGTACGCGCCTGTCAGAAAGACGCCGAGGAGGTACTGCTGGTCGTCGGTGAACTCGTGCAGCGGGAGACTCGGCTGACCCGACTTGCCGCCGATGAACTTCTCGATCTTCCCGTCCGAGTCGCAGGTGATGTCCTGCAGCGTGCCGCGGCGCGTCGGCTTTTCCAGGTGCCGGTGAATCGGCATGATCGGGAAGAGCTGGTCGATCGCCCACGAGTCCGGCAGCGACTGGAAGAGGGAGAAATTGCAGAAGTACCGGTCGACCTGCGTCGAGCGCAGGTCACTGATGATGTCATCGTAACCGTTAGGCGACTCATCGACCATCTGCGCCACCCGGTTCACGGTCGCGAAGTAAATGGTCTCGGCGATGGCGCGGTCGCGGAGTGTGATCACGCCCGCGGTAAAGAGCTGCTGGGCACGCTCCTTGTCGAACGACGCATCGTGGAAGATCTCGATGACTTTCCGCTTGGGGAGCCGCTTCTTCCCCAGGGACTTGTAATCCTCGACCATTTCCAGGAGCAACGGCGGCGTATTCTCGTCCAGCTCCGGCACCGTATGCTCCGCCTGCGACTCGACGTCGATCACCTTGAGCAGCAGGAGCGCGTGGTGCGCCGTCAGCGCCCGGCCCGATTCACTGATGATGTGCGGCATCGGAATGTCCTGGTCGCGGCACACCTCGGCGATCGTGTAGATGACGTCGTTCGCGTATTCCTGGAGCGTATAATTGACGCTGGCGTGACCAGTGGAGCTCGTGCCGTCGTAGTCGACGCCAAGCCCTCCCCCGACATCCACGTGCGTGACATCCACGCCGAGCGCGCGCAACTCGACGTAGAATCGCGTGATTTCGTTCAGGCCCGTCTTGATGTAGCGGATGTCGGTGATCTGGCTGCCGAGGTGGAAGTGGATCAGCTTCAGCACATCGAGCTGGCCGCGCTCGCGCAGCCGATCGACGAGCTTCACCAGCTCGGCTGCACTCAGGCCAAACTTGGACTTCTCCCCACCGCTCTGCGCCCAGCGCCCGGAGCCCTCTGTACGCAGCTTGATCCGCACGCCGGCGGTCGGTACCACGCCAAGGTCGGCGGCCGCATCGAGCAGGACATCCAGCTCGCTCAGTTGCTCGAGCACGATGAAGACGCGATGTCCCAGTTTCTGGCCCATGAGGGCCAGGCGCATGAACTCCTCGTCCTTGTAGCCGTTGCAGACGATCAGGTGTTCGGTGGACTCGGTGAGTCCCAGGACGGCTTGCAATTCAGGCTTCGAACCGCACTCCAGTCCAACCTGGTGTTTGCGGCCGAATTCGAAGATCTCTTCAACGACGTGTCGCTGCTGGTTGACCTTGATCGGATAGACGGTGGTGTAGCCGCCGCTGTATTCGAACTCGCGAATGGCTGACTCGAACCGCTCGCTCAGCTGCTCGATCCGCGTTTGCAGGATATCGGAAAACCGGAGCAGCACGGGAAGCGCGACACCCTGTTCCTCGAGATCCATCGCCAGCACGTGCAGGTCGAGCACGTGGTCCGGGCGCTCGGGATCGGGGCGGACCACGACATGTCCGCTGGCATTGATGTCGATGAACCCCGCGCCCCATCCCTCAACGTTGTAGAGCGTCTTTGCGTCCTCAACGGACCATTCCGGTGGGACCGGTGATGGCGTCGTTGCGGGTGGAGTCTGTGGGGCCCGGGTACTTGTCATGGCGCGAACTATATCAGTTGAGTTGATGAGTTGAAAAGCGCAAAGCGCAAAGTGCAAGACTCCGCGCGCAAAAGAGTTGGAGAATTCGCGCTTTGCGCTTTGCGCCTTGAACTCGTCAACTCGGCACGCCTTGCAATTAACTGTTCCGGAAGACAGATCACTGTCCCGGCTGCATCAGAATTTTTGCCGAGGTTCACCCACTCACGTTTTCGCGCATGCAAACTCTTGCAAAGGTCCTTGGCGTTGTCGTTGGCGTCGTGGTGTTGCTGCTGTCGACGATCTTTGTTTTCTCGACGCAGACCCTCAACAAGCCCATCGCGTATGCCGACGCATCGCCGCCCATTCCCCGCGACTCGACGGCGCTCGCGCGGGGCCGGCACCTGTCGCGTGCGATCTCCAAGTGCGTCGAGTGCCACGGCAACGATCTGGGCGGCCAGGTCGTGATCGACGCCATGCCAATGGGCCGGGTCGTGGCGCCCAACCTCACGTCGGGACGCGGCGGCATTGGTGGCAGCCGGTCCGATGATGACTTTCTGCGCGCTATCCGTCATGGCATTGGTGTCGGCGGACGCCCTCTCGTTCTGATGCCGGCGCGGAACTACTGGCACATGGGTGACGACGATGTGGGATCCTTGATCGCGTATATCCGTTCCGTACCCGCCGTCGATCGAGAGCTTCCAGCAACGAAATTCGGGTTGGTGGGCCGTGTGCTGCTGGTCAAGGGCGACCTGAACGGCATGTTCGAGGCGAAGAACATGGACCACACGGCGAAGCGTCCGCCCCCGCCCGCAGCAGACACGACGGTCGCGTATGGCCGGTATCTCGCTGAAATCGGTGGCTGCACTGGGTGTCACGGACCTTCGCTGTCGGGTGGATCGCTCCCAGGCGCGCCGCCGGATGCGAAGCCAGCGTCCAACCTCACGCCGGAAGGAATCGGGACCTGGACTGAGGCGGACTTCTTCAGGGCCCTCCGCGAGGGCGTCCGTCCCAACGGAACTGCCCTCGACTCGACGCAAATGCCGGTCCGCCTGACGCGTGAAATGACGGACTTGGAAACGAAGGCCATTTACATGTACGTCCGGACGGTTCCGCCGAAGCCATTCGGCACCAATTGAGGCTGCCTGACCCAGCGCCCCTGCCCCTCGACGAGGCGGGGGCGTTTTTCTTGCAGCGAATTGCCGGGCACCTCAACCGACCACCGCGGGTGGCAGCAGGCACGGCAAAGGGAGTAGCTTTGAGCGAGATGCGATACGGATTGGTGTTGGCCGCCAGGGGGGCCGCTCAGTGCTCCTGAAGCGTTTCTTCCATGAGGGGCTCGCCCAGGCCAGCTACCTCATTGGCTGCCAGCAGACTGGCGAAGCGCTGATTGTCGACGCTAACCGCGACGTCGCTCAATACATCGAAGCCGCGCGCTCGGCCGGACTTCGCATCACGCATGTCACCGAGACGCACATCCACGCGGACTACGTCTCCGGATCGCGCGAGCTCGCCTCAATAACGGGCGCGAAGCTCCTCCTCTCGGCAGAGGGCGGTCAGGATTGGCAGTACAAGTTTGCGCGCGAAGACGGGGCGATATTCCTCCAGGACGGCGACACCTTCTCAGTGGGGAACGTTCGGATCGAGGCGATGCACACGCCTGGCCACACACCCGAGCATCTGACGTTCCTTATCGCCGACACGCTCGCCTCCACGCAACAGCTCGGAGCGCTCACCGGGGACTTTATTTTCGTGAGCGATGTCGGACGTCCTGACCTGCTGGAGAAAGTCGCTGGCGCCGAGGGCACCACGCGCGCGGGTGCCAAGCTGCTGTTCGAGTCCCTTCGCCGATTCACGGAGCGTTGCCCGGACTGGTTGCAACTGTGGCCCGGCCACGGTGCCGGCTCCGCGTGCGGCAAGTCGCTCGGGGCCATGCCGCAGACCACGTTAGGCTATGAGAAGCTCACCAACTGGGCGTTCCAGATCGATCGTGAGGAAACGTTCGTCGAGGCGGTGCTCGAGGGGCAGCCTGATCCACCGACGTATTTCGCCACAATGAAGCGGTTGAATCGCGACGGCCCGCCACCGCTCGGCGAGCGCGGGACGCCGCGGCGGCTTGATGCGACCGAGCTCAAACCAGCACTGACCCGGAAAGAACTCGTGGTCGATCTCCGGCGCGCTGACGATTTCGCGGCACGGCATGTTCCGGGCACGATCAGCATTCCGCTCACGCGCGCGTTTGCCGGCTACGCAGGCTGGGTGCTCCCGTACGATCGCGACGTGTACTTCATCACGGGCGGCACCGACGATGCGGCGGTGAAGCGCGCTGCTAGCGAGCTCGCGATGATCGGCATCGATCGCATCGCGGGTTGGTTCGGGCCGGACGCGCTTGCACTGTGGAGTGAACACGGCGAAGACGTGGCGACCGGACGCACTGTCCCCTCGGATGTGGCCGGACGAATGAGCAGCGGAGCGCTCGTCGTCGATGTCCGCTCCACTGCCGAGTGGCGATCGGGTCACATCGCCGGCTCCGTGCATATCCCGCTGGGCAAGCTGGTGTCGCAGATGTCCGATCGTCCGCGCGCGCAGCCCGTGGTGCTGGTGTGCGAGAGCGGCAGCCGCTCAGCGATCGGCGCCAGCCTCCTCACCGCGGCAGGATTCAACGACGTGACCAACCTGACCGGCGGGATCAACGCCTGGAAAAGCGATGGGTTGCCGCTCGAGGTCGACACGATCGTTTTCGCGAACGCGACCTGATGACCAGGCGAATCGCGACCTTCTTCTTCCGGGGCCTCATTCTTCTCGCCCCTCTCGCGATAACCGCTTACGTCTGCGTCTTCCTCTTTCGCTGGATCGACGGCTGGCTGGGCCTTCCGATTCCAGGCGCCGGTTTCATCGCGACACTGATTCTGATCACGTTGGTCGGATTGCTGGGTTCGAATCTTCTGACGCGCGGCGCCGTCTCCTTTTTCGATCGGATCCTCAACCGGCTGCCGTTCGTGAACCTGGTGTACGGGTCCACGCGCGACCTGGTGAAGGCGTTCGTCGGTGAGAAGCGACGGTTCGATAAACCAGTGCTCGTGCAGCTGGTGCCCGGGAGCAATGCCCATGTCCTTGGATTCGTGACGCAGGAGAACCTGACGCGGCTCGGCCTCGAGGAGATGGTGTCGGTGTATGTCCCGCAGTCGTACAACTTCGCCGGACAGCTCTTCGTTTTTCCGGAAAGCACGGTGCAACGACTCGATGCGTCCAGTTCCGCGGTGATGGCGTTCATCATTTCCGGCGGCGTCACGGAAATTCCCGGCGCTGTGGGTGATGAAGCCGAAGTAGTTGCTACCAGAAGTACCTGATGGCCATGCGTACGTTGATCCTGTCGCTGCTTCTCGGCATTCCTGGATTGGCGCCACAGGCGACGGCGCAACGCGCGACCACGCCCCCTCCCCGCGCCATCCTCCTTCGCCCGGCGCGCGTCTTCGACGGCGTCGGTCCCGGGCTGCGCGAAGGGGTGGTCGTGCTCGTTCGCGGTGAACGGATCGAAGCGGTCGGACCGGCGTCGCAGGTTGCCGCGCCGGCGGACGCAGAAGTCATCGACCTTCCCGGCCTGACGCTCATCCCGGGTCTCATCGACGCCCATTCGCATGTGCTCCTGCACGCGTACAACGAGACGTCGTGGGACGACCAGGTCCTGCGGGAGTCGTTAGGCGAACGGGTGGCGCGGGCGACGGTGCACCTGGCCCGGACCCTCGACGCCGGCTTCACCACGCTGCGCGACCTCGGCACCGAGGGCGCCGGTTATGCCGACGTCGGACTGAAGCACGCGATCGAGAAGGGTGTCATTCCCGGGCCGCGGCTCATCGTGACCACCCGCGCCATCGTCATGAAAGGGAGCTACGCTCCCAGGGGGTTTGCGACGGAATTGGACATTCCGCAGGGCGCCGAGGAGGCGTCGGGTCTCGAAGACCTGTCGCGCATCGTGCGGGACCAGATCCGGCACGGTGCCGACTGGATCAAGATCTACGCCGACTATCGCTGGGGGCCTAACGGCGAAGCGCGGCCCGCCTTCACCGAAGAAGAGATTCGCCGGGTGGTGGAGATCGCGTCGAGCAGTGGTCGCTCGGTCGTCGCGCATGCCTCGACGCCTGAAGGCATGCGTCGGGCCGCGGCGGCGGGAGTGTCCACGATCGAGCACGGGGATAACGGGACACCGGAGGTGTTCAAGTTGATGGCGGAGCGCGGCGTTGCATTTTGTCCGACGCTCGCCGCCGGGGATGCCACGGCCCAGTACGCCGGCTGGAAGAAAGGTGTCGACCCCGAGCCCGCCCGTTTCGCCACCAAACGCGCCAGCTTCAAAACAGCGTTGGCTGCCGGCGTGACGATTTGCAACGGGAGCGATGTCGGCGTGTTCAATCATGGGGACAATGCCCGCGAGCTCGAGTTGCTTGTCGACTATGGCATGAGTCCACTGGATGTATTGCGATCGGCAACGTCGGTCACAGCGAAGGCGTTGCACATGGAGAACCGTATTGGGCAGATAAAGGCCGGGTTGATGGCTGACCTGGTTGCTATAGAAGGTGACCCGACTGCATCCATCGCCGCCGTGCGTGCAGTGCGGTTTGTCATGAAGGGCGGAAAAACCAGCACGAGAATCTCCAGGACGAGGTGAGGAGTCGATGAACGAGAAGCAGATCAAGGCGCTGGCCAAGCG
>DASRPK010000334.1:0-12457 GCA_035646395.1 Gemmatimonadaceae bacterium
AACGCTCATTTCCGCTCGAGCTGCGCGCGCCAGTTGAAGACCGCCATGAGCCGTGTGGTCTGTTCCTCGTCGCGACGTATCATGAGGAAGCGGCGATCGTCAGGCATCACGTCGTAGTTTCTATTGAAAACGCCGTACAGCACGAACGACGCGATCGGGAACAGCCGCGCGGGTGGTGACGCCTGGAACGACGGTGACGTGGTGACGGCGGCACTGACGAGGTGACCTTCGGTCACGTAGAACAGCTCCTTGCCGCTCCGCGACCAGAGCGGTTCCGTCGCACCGGTGCTGCTGACCTGCCATCGACCCTGTCCGTCGGGGAATGTACACACCCACACTTCGAACCGGCCGCTCTGGTTCGACACATACGCCAGGTACTTTCCGTCCGGCGAGATCGCGGGTGCGTACTCCGAGAACTCCGTGGCCACCAGTGGCCTCGCTACCGAGTCCACGCCCGGTCGCACCGTCACGATGTCGCCCTTGCCGGATGCCTGGTCATCGGTACGGAGGATCAACCACTCTCCGCCTCGCGCCCACTCGACATGGAACACGCCCCGCGATTCATACGACCCGAGCGGTTGCATGCTGGCGTCGTCGAGGCGGAGGCGGTATGCCTGCGCCGTCCCTTCCCGGTCGGAAATCACCGAGATGGAGCGGCCGTCCGGATTCCAGGTCGGTCGTCCACTCGTCGACCCGGATGACGTCAGTCGCTGCGTGACTCCGGTGCGCAGGTCCCGGAGCCAGGCGTCGCTGGCGCCGGTGATGAACTGCTCAACGACCATCCTCGAACCATCCGCCGAAATGCGCGGGATCAGGAAAACGGAACTCCACCTCGGCGTCACTTCGCGGGCAGTCCCGTCGCGGTCCACGAGCACGGGGTGGCCGTAGCCGGCGCCGCCTGTGCGCCAGTAGACCAGCGTCCCATCTACTGTAACGTCGAGTGCGGGCACTTCTCCGGTCAGGCTGTCCCCGAGCACGACCGGCGTCCCCCGAAGCGAACGTGACCCAAGGTCGAATGGGACAGCGAACAACTTGCCGTCATCGCGCGCGACAATGAGATGATCACCAGCAAGCTTGGCGTTTACGCCCTGCTGAATGTATTCAAGCGACCCGTTGCTGTGATCGACGACCGCGATACGGTACTCGGACAGTTGCGTGCCTGCCCGCGGTGAAATTGCCACCACCGAAGCCTTCGCTTCGGGCATTACGTCGATGGACCGAAAGACATTCGCGGAATCGACCCGGGCTACGACGGCCGACGTTCCCTGGTCGGGAGCAATCCGCAACAGGACATTGCGCGAGGCGATGTATACGTTTCCATCCGCCGCCCATTCGATTCCACCACCATAGATCGGCACGTCAGGAAGCTCGCTCACGACAATCGGACGCGGTGGCGCCTCGCCCGTCAACGAGACAATCCGCAAACCGTTAGGCACGCCGAGCACCGCGAGCTGCCGCCCGTCCGGTGAGAAGCTGGCCGAAAAACAACCACCGCTGCCGGCCCGTGGCACCGAGGCAGCCATGTCCTCGAGCCGTCGGATCCAGATCTCCAGACCATTGCAGTAGACGACCGACCGACCGTCAGGCGACGCCTCGATCGTCGGCGGCGTCAACGTGGTCGTTCGCCCGATCTCCAGCTCAGCACGCGTGACAGTGCGTCGCTCACGTTCTCCGCGCGGAAACAGCACGACGCCCGCCAGCACGAGGGTGGTAAGCGCCAGTGCGACGGTAGCCAATCGCCACGGTCGCGCGTCGCCTGCGCGAGGAATGGCTCCTGTTCGAGACGTCCGGACCGGCGGGCCCGTCAGCGCTGTCGCAAACGCCGGCGCGTTCGGGAATCGATCGGCCGGCAGCTTCGCCAGGCATTTCAGCACCGCCGCATCGACTTCGGGCGGAACGGTATCGCGGACCATCGACGGTGGCCGTGGCCGGTCACTCAACACCTTGGCGACGATCGCCTGGACGTTCGCCCCGGTGAACGGCGGCTCCCCCGTCAGCATCTCGTACGTGACGGCGCCCAGCGCGTAGATGTCTGAGCGGGCGTCGATCGTCTTGTCACCCATCGCCTGCTCAGGACTCATGTAGTTCGGCGTTCCTAACGAGAGTCCCGTCTGCGTGAGTCGGGGGCCGCCGGCGCTTTGCACGGCGAGTGCGATCCCGAAATCCGCGACCGCGGCGTGGGTTCCCTGGAGGAGAATGTTTTCCGGCTTGATATCGCGGTGCACGATGCCGTGGCCGTGCGCATATCCGAGCGCGTCCGCCACCTCGCGCGCGATGCTGATCGCATCCTCGATCGGCAGCTGTTTTTCCCGATCGAGCCGGTCCCGCAGCGATTCTCCGGCGACAAACGGCATGACGTAGTACAACGTCCCGCCAGCTTCACCGGAATCAAGCAACGGCAGTATATGCGGATGCTGCAGTCGCGCGGTGGTCTTGATCTCGGCCAGGAATCGTTCGCCGCCGAGGGCCGCCGCGAGTTCCTGATGGACGACCTTGATCGCGACCTCGCGATCGTGCTTCAGGTCATGCGCGAGGTAGACGGTGGCCATTCCGCCCGCGCCGAGCTCGCGCGTGATGCGATAGCGGTCGCCGACTGCATCCCTGAGACGTTCCGTGGAGCTCATGAAGAGCGTTACACGTTGAAGCGGACATGCATGATGTCGCCGTCGGAGACGATGTACTCTTTCCCTTCGACCTGGAGCTTGCCGGCCTCCTTCACCGCATGCTCCGAGCCGTGTTTGACGAACACCTCGTACGGAATCACCTCGGCCCTGATGAACCCCCGTTCCAGGTCCGAGTGAATCCGGCCGGCGGCGACGCGCGCGTTCGTGCCGCGCCGGATCGTCCAGGCGCGCACTTCATCCTCGCCGACGGTGAAAAATGAAATCAGGTCGAGCAGGCCATACGCCGCGCGAATGAAACGCGCCAGCGCGGACTCGGTGACGCCCAGGTCGTCGAGGAACGCTTTCTGTTCGTCGGGGGCGAGACCGGCGATCTCCGCCTCAACGCTGGCCGACAGCACCAAGCCGGCGGCTTCCAGTGCGGTAATCCGGTCGCCTAACGCGGCCGGCATCGGGTCCGCCAACCGAGCCTCGTCGCGATTGACGGCCACGAGCAGCGGACGATCGGTGAGGAAGACGTAGTTCTTGAGCTGGCTCCGGTCGAGCTCCTTCGCCGGAACTGAACGCAGTGGCCGGCCATCTTCGAGCGCGCCCTTCATGAGGTTGAAAGCCGCCACTTCCTGCGGGGGTGCCTTTTCCTTCTGCGCGCGCGCCAGCCGGCGCTCGACAAGATCGAGATCGGCAAACACGCATTCCGTATGAAACGCCTCGAGGTCCGATAACGGATCGGGCTTCCCTTCGACGGCCGGATTGTCGAAGTCGCGAATCACGAGACAGAGCGCTTCCTGGTCGCGGATCTGCTGCAGCGACTTCGTCGACAACCCCTTCTTTTCGGCGCCATGCTCGCCGGGCACATCGCAGAAGCTGATCTCCGCGTACGTGGTCTTCTTCGGCTTGAAGATCTTCGACAAGGCGTCGATGCGCTCGTCAGGCACTTTCACAATGCCGAGTCGCACTTCGCCGCCAAAGCCGACGGGAACGTGAAGTCCGGTCATGATGTTGAAAACGGTGGTTTTCCCGGATCCCGCAAAGCCTACAAGGCCTACTTTCATTGAGTTCTTGAAGTTTGAGAACCGCCATGCTTGGGCGGCAATCCCCGGCTTTCGAAAGACACTGAACCGCAGGGATCACAGGGAACACAGGGGAAATCGTTATAGTCCCCCGCGATCCCTGTGCTCTCTGTGTTCAAGGGGTTTTCGAAGCGTTGATTGTACTACTGAAACTGCCAGCCCAGCGACTCCTTTTCAACGCACGGCCTGCCATTAGGATCTGGCTTGCAGTTACCTGGTGATTCAGTTTCTCAGGAGTGCATCGATACCCTGACTCTCCAGTCTTTTACCGGTCGCTGGCGCGCGATTATCCACTTGCTGTGCGCGGTGGGGGATGCTGGATCGAGGACGAGAACGGAAAGCGATACCTCGATGCGGTTGGTGGCGCGTATGTCGCCACCATCGGCCACGGCGTGAGAGAGATCGGCGAGGCGATGGCGCGCCAGGCTTCGCGCCTGGCATACGTGAGTGGCGCGGCATTCACGAATCAGGCCGTCGAGGAGCTGTGCGACACCCTTGTGCGCCGAACGGAAGGCATGGATCGCGCCTACATCGTGGGCAGCGGATCCGAAGCCACTGAAGTCGCACTCAAGCTCGCGCGCCAGCACTGGATAGAGCGGGGACAGACTGCGAAACATCGCGTCATCGCGCTGAGTCCATCGTATCACGGCAACACGCTGCTGGCACTCTCCACCGGCGCGCGCGAATCGTATCGAAAGAACTGGGAGGAATGGCTCACCGACATTCGCCGGATTCCGGCCCCCTATGCCTATCGATGCGCGTGCAGTAGTGCGGAGGATTGCCCTGCGTGCAGTGGCAACGCACTGGAAGCAGCGATTATCGACGAAGGCCCGGACCGCGTTGCGGCATTCATCCTGGAGCCCATCGGAGGAAGCTCCACTGGCGCGAACGTGCCGCGCCCCGACTACCTGCGTAACGTGCGGGAGATCTGCGACCGGCACGACGTCCTCATGATCGCGGACGAAGTGCTGTGTGGTTCCGGTCGTACCGGCACGTGGACAGCGATCGAGTCATTCGGCGTCGTTCCCGACATCCTCACACTCGGCAAGGGCATCGCCGGTGGTTATGCGCCTGTGAGCGCCGTCCTCACGCGTGACGCGATCATCGAACCAATCGCACGGGGAAGCGGCGCCCTGCTCCATGCGCAGACATTTTCGCATCACGCCGTCACGTGCGCTGCCGCGGTGGCGACGCTCGACTATCTCGATAGACATCGCCTCATCGAACGGTGCCGTGACATCGGCGTAACATTCCACCAACGACTGCAGGGACTGACGCGACTCCGTGGAATCGGCGACATCCGCGGGCGCGGGCTCCTGGCCGGCATCGAGTTCGTCGCTGACCCCGGGACCAAAGCGCCGTTCCCCCGGTCCCTGCGATTCGCCGAGCGGTTTGCGCGCATCGCGCAGGACGAGGGGCTGATCGTGTGGCCTAACGTCGGGCACGCCGACGGCACGAACGGTGATCTCGCGATGCTGGCCCCGCCGTTCATCATCACCGGGCAGGAGATCGACGAGATCGTTGCGCGATTCGCGCGCGCACTGGAGGTCACGCTTGCATTAACGTGAAAATAACACCAGGGGTGCGGATTACACGAATCTGATCGGATCAGTCCCGAAGTCACTTCAGGGCTTCGAGCACAAGCGAAAGAGAGAGCCATTGGGTTTGATCAGATCTGATCAAACCAGAGTGTGACCCCCATGTCGCCCCGTAGCCGAAAGATTACTCGGAGCAATCCGGTACAATTCGTAGAATCCGTACCCCAGGTGTTGCCTTTTTCCGCGAAATCCTGGCGGAGGCCTAACGAATCACCGAGGCCATGTCGCGGCGGATCGCGTCGAGGACGGACTGTGGGATCGGCAGACGCTGCGGAGCCCGGCCGCCCTGGGTGAAGATCTGGAGCTCCAGCGGCCCACCTTCCAGGATCACCGTCGGATTGTACACCGCCAGGATCGACCCCAGCGCCTCGCGCTGGTTCTCCGGATAGTCGTTCGGATTGACCACCGAAAAGACACGGTGCGCCTCGATCGGCTCCAGATTCGTATTGGCACGCACCAGCAGAATTCGCGTGAGGGCCGGTCGCCGGTTCATGTCCTGCCTGGCATGTTCTCCGCGATACGGCGGCGGGAATCGCGACGGCGCGACCTGGACCACCACCACGGCTCGCCGTTCGCCCAGGTAGTCGTTGAGGCCCGTCCACGCCTCGATCGGATCACACGGGCCGTTGCCATCGCAGAACATGGTCGACGTCGACCCCGGGTTGAAATACTTCCGGAGCGTGTCCGCTTCCGCCTTGCGCAGCGCCAGGATCTGCGGCGTCATGATCAGCGCCTCGAAGTCACCGCGCCGCACCCGGAACGCATCGAGGTCGTTCGTGGTCCGGCGGACACCGGCCGCGAGTTCAGCAGCGCCTAACGGGCGCGAGGGCCACGTCTGCAGCAGCGAATCCACCGGCTGCAGGTTCCTCGACGAGCGTTCGGCCTGCGCTTCGCGCACGAACGCCCGCGCCACCGAGGCCGGCACGAGCATGGCGCTCCGGCCACCCCCGTTCCGCACCAGGCCGAGGACGTTGCCGTCGGGGAGGAAGACTGGTGAGCCGGTTCCGGATTCACTCGTGCCTAACGCGGCGGTCAGACGCTGGGCGGCGGTGTTGCTGAGAGCGCCCTTGGAGCGGCCACCCTGCGATACCAGCGTGGCACCGGTCATGGCGATGACCGAGTCCCCGCTGTTGTACTGCACCCGGTCGGCAGCGAGCGTCAGCGGCACGCAGTTGGACGGACAGTTGCGCGTGGCGATCAGTACCGCAGCCAGGCCGCGCGCCGAGTCGATCGAAACAACCCGGCCACGGACGCGCCGCGAGCCGTCGAGAAAGACGTCGACCAGCGGGGAGGACCCAACGCTGCTGGATGACGTGAGCAGCAGTCCGTCGGCGTCGACCAGGAACGCCGTCGCGCGGCTGCGGCCCCGCGCGATGGTGAAGACCGAGCCGCGACTCCGGTTAGCAACGCTATCCAGGGCCGGCCCGACCGAACGCCCCGTCGGCGCCGTGCTGTCGGTCGGTCCAGCGCCGCCCGCTCGCGCCGCCGCTAACGTAGCGGAATCAGGTCCACGTCCAACACCACCCGCTGCCGAATCAGACGTGGCGGCGGCAACCTTTGCGCCGCTGTCAGCACCGACTGTTGTTGTCGGCGCCTCGTTCCCACCTAACTGCGACGCCAGCAGTGCGATGACCGCGACCGCCGCCACCCCTGCCAACGCGTACAACGGACCTCGGCGCTTCTTCTCAGCCGGTGGGGGAAAAGCGGGATTTACCTCTACCGGCGTATGCAGGCCGACACTCTTGCCGGTGGTGCTCACCAGCTCGGCCTCTGGGTGCGCGGCCGCCTTCAATTCTGCCGCCACTGCGGCTGGAATGACCGTCGTATCGGCGAGCTGGGGCACGTTGACTTCGCGTCGCGGCATCGGCCGCGACGGCGTCTCCATGCTCGCAATACCACGCACCGGCGTGTCGATCGTGTTGAGGCGCCCCGGCGTGATGGCGCGTTGCGTGAGGAGCGTGAAGTATTCCTCGGCCGACGGCGTCATGGGGAGCTTCGCGATGCCCGCGTAGAAGTCTGCCGCGAACAGCAGCGCGTCGTCATATCGCGCGTTCGGGTCGGTGGCGAGGACCTTGTCCATCGCCGCTTCCAGGTCCTCCGGCCAGTCCACGTCGGTCACCACGTCGTGCAGGTGTCGCGGCGCCTTCGTCATCTTCGCCAGCAGCACCTCCTGCGACGTCGCCCCCGAAAACGCCCCCTGCCCCGTCAGCATGCGGAAGGCGATCAGGCCTAACGTATAGATGTCCGACCGCGCGTCGAGCGTGTCGCCGGCGATCTGCTCGGGGCTCATCCACTCCGGCGTGCCGACGATGAGGCCCGTCGACGTGAAGTGTTGCGTCTCACGACCCATCACGCGGGCGATGCCGAAGTCGAGCAGCTTCACCAGGTCGGTGCGCGCCCGTGTCCGCCCGATCATCACGTTGTCGGGCTTGAGGTCGCGGTGCAGGATGCCGAGTACATGAGCAGCGGCCAGCGCGTCAGCCGTCTGGCTGACGATGTCCGATGCGCGGATGTGGTTCAGCACCTTCTCGCGCTCGAGGAGCGCAGTCAGCGACTCGCCCTCGACGAACTCCATCGCCAGGTAGACGAGTCCCTGGTCGGTTTCGCCGAAGTCGTATACGCCGGCCACGTTAGGGTGCGTGATCTGGCTGGCGTTCTCCGCTTCGCGGTGGAAGCGCCCAATCGCGGCGGGATCCTTGGTCAGCCAGGCCCGCATCACCTTCACGGCCACCTTCCGCTTCATGCGGATATGCTCGGCGAGGTACACCTCGCCCATGCCGCCTTCGCCGAGCTTCCGGTCGATCAGGTAGCGGTCCGCGAGCACGCTCCCCTGGAGCGAGTCAGCCGGGCTCTCAGCGACCAGCGTCGCGCCGTCGAGCGTGCAGAAGCGGTTGTCCCCCTCGTACCGCGTGCCGCACTGCGGGCAGAGTTTAACGGCCACTAGGTACCGCGCCTCACGACAACGGAATGACTGCGCTGATGTCCGCGTACCTGCTTCACTGGGCGTTCCTGATCAATTGAGCGAAGAAGCGGGCCGCCCGAACGAAGTCGTCGGCGCGAACCCTCTCGTTGGTGCCGTGCGCGCCGGACACGAGCTCCGTCGTCGCGACGATCGGGTTGAACCGATAGACGTTACGCGTAAGCCCTTCATAGTGGCGGGTATCCGTTCCGCCAATCATCAAAAATGGGACCGGAACCGCGTCCGGGAATAGCTGTCCAATCGTTCTCTCCACGACCTTGAATTCCGGCGCGGCGTAATCAGCCACGGGTGATGCTTCCCTGCCACGCCCGTCCACGTGAACCACGGTGTCGGCCACCACCCGACGGACATGGTCGAGGACCATCTCCGGTGTGTCACCCGGAAGGAGGCGGAAATTTACCAGCCCACGAGCGACAATTGGCAGAACGTTTTCCTTCGGGCTGCCGCTGACCATGGTCGCCGCCGTCGTCGTTCGAAGCATCGCTGCGGTCCGTGGGTTGCCGAGTAGTGCTCGGACGATGACGGGCCGGAATGCCCACAGGTTGGCCATCGGGAAACGCATCGTGAACGGCATTTCCGGTGCCAGCCGCAGGAGCATCTCCGAGACCACGGGCGTCAACGTGGCCGGCATCTGATTGTTCTCGAGCCGGGTTATTGCCTGACTGAGGATCCCGACGGCAGTGTGCCCGGGCGGCATCGACGAATGCCCGCCGGCCTGCTCCACGGTCAGGTTCACCCCCATCGACCCCTTTTCGACCACGCCCACCAAGGCGACGGGACGGTTGACCCCGGGCATGAGCCCTTCCGCCACGACGCCGCCTTCATCCACGAGGAAGGCCAGTCGCCCGACGCGTGCCTTCAGGATAGCGGCGATTTCAGCGGCGCCGGAGAATCCGCCGAGTTCCTCGTCGTGGCCGAAGGCGAGGTAGATCGTGCGACGTGGTTCGTAACCCTGGCCGATGAGCCATTCGACCGCCTCGAGAATGGCGACGACCGACGCCTTGTCATCGAGGGTGCCTCGCCCCCAGACGAAGCTGTCGGCGACAACTCCGGCGAACGGCGGATGCGTCCATCGTGACTCCGTTCCGGGTTCTACGGGGACCACGTCCAGGTGCCCCATCAGTAGAATGGGGTCGAGAGTTGTATCGGAACCGGTCCACGTGTACAGGAGGCTGTAGTTGGCGACGATTTCCCTCGTCAGGCGGCGGGTGACGTTAGGGAACGCGTCCTCGATCCAGGTGTGCAGTTCCGTGAATGGCGCGGGGTCGAACGTCGCGGAGTCCTGGGTTGAGATCGTCGGGAACGTGAGGGCGGTGGTAAAGCGCTCGACGTTGATTGCCGCATTTGCGATGTCCCGATCCGTTGCCGGTGCGTTGACGCGATACGGCTCGAGGCTGAGGGTGCGGACCACACAGACGACGACGAAGAGCAGGAACGCTGTGCCGGCAATCGCGGCGACACGCCGGATCTTCAACGGACTACCGGTTGGTGGGCCGGACCCCGGAGCGCGCGCCCGGGACGGGCGTCGGTGAGTTTGCCATCGCGCCACACCGCTATGCCGTTGACGAACACGTGCCGGACACCGGTCGACAATTGATGTGGCTTCTCGAACGTCGCGTTATCGATGATCGTCGCCGGGTCAAAAATTACGAGGTCCGCGAACATCCCCTCCTTGATCATACCTCGGTCGCGCAGTCCGAGGATCTGTGCTGTCGACCAGGTCATCTTGCGCACGGCGTCTTCGAGGGTGAGCACGGAATCGGTGCGGACGTATCTGCCTAACACTCGAGGAAAACTGCCGTAGGCGCGCGGGTGGGCGACAGCGGTCGTCGTGTCGGGATCAAAGCCACCGGCGTCGCTGCCGATCACGACCCATGGCCGGGCGATCATCTTCGCGACGTTTTCCTCGGACATGGCGAAGGTGATCTTCCCGAGGACGTTCCGTTCGTCGATGGTCAGCTGGATGATGGCGTCCATCCAGTCCTTGCCCAGATCGCGCGCAATCTCGTTGAGCCGCTTCGCCTGGTACTTCGCGTATTCAGGGCGCTTGAAGCCGTGGACCAGGTACGCGTCGGGCGGGTTGTGCTGGCAGTAGACCTGGGCGTTAGGCGCCGTGGACGACATTTCGGCGCGGATCCGGGCACGCAGTGCAGCGTCCATCAGGTTTGCGAGCAGCTTGCCTTCGGCGTGCACCCAGTCTGGTATGCAGGATGACAGGTTGTTGCCTGACGCGGGGTATGGGTACATCGTCGCCTTGTAGTCCAGCCCTGCCGCGCGCGCCGAATCGATCTTGGCGATCGCCGGCTCGGCGAGCCCCCAGTTGGTGCGGCCGGACGCCTTGAAGTGGTACATCACGACCGGGACACCACCTTCCTTTCCGATGCGCATGGCCTCGTCCATCGCGCGGAGCAGGCCGCTTTCCTCGGACCGGATGTGGGTGATGTACGTCCCGTGGAGTGGCGCCATCGCCTTGGCGAGCTCGATCAGCTCCTCGGTGCTGGCATACGCGCCGGGCGGATAGATCAGAGCCGTGGAGATGCCGAACGCGCCATCGAGCATCGCGTTCCGGACGACGGTGCGCATGGTGTCGAGTGCGGCGGCATCGGCTGCGCCTTCGCGCTGGCCCATCGCATACGCGCGCACTGTAGTGGCGCCGAGGTAGCTGCCGACGTTGACCGTGTTGCCGTGCGCCTGCATGGAGTCGAGCCAGGCCCCGAAGCCGCGCGGGCCGCGGAATCGCTGCATGGCGGCGACTGTCGCTGAATCTTCGGCGGTGACACCCATGTACATGGTGTCGACATTTGCGTTCGACGGGCCGGGCGTGGCGGCTTCGCCGAGTATTTCCGAGGTGACGCCCTGGGAGACTTTGCCGATCAGGCGCCCGTCGGCAAAGAGCAATGCACTCCAGGAGTGGGACTGGATGTCGATGAAGCCGGGGCTGAGGACGAGTCCCTGGGCGTCGATGCGCTGGTTCGCGGGTTCGGCGGCGAGGGCGTTGCGGGGGGCGATGGTCGTTATGCGATCGCCGCGGACGCCGACGTCGCCGTAGTACCAGGGGTTGCCGGTGCCGTCGACGATTTGTGCGTTCGTGATGACGATGTCGTATGGGCGGCCGGCGTTAGGTTCGGCGCAGGCTAAAAGCCAGGAGACTGGAAGCAGGAGGCAGGAAGCAGGGAAGGAACGAAGCGTCTTCATTCTCTCACGAGTCGTGGAGGGATGGCTTATCGCCGGTCGCTGATTCAATTGTCCGCAAAAAGTGCCAGCGATTCGTCCGAAAGGCGAGACGTCCCGTAACGTAAAGCGTTGATTTGCACACACTAAGGAAAATGCACGGAGGTTGCTTTATGCGCGTGCCTCAGCGGGAGGAGCGAGTATGCGCAGAGGCATTGTTGGGTTGGCGATTCTGGGCCTGATGGGATGTGCGAGTGGCGGCGTGTTTGGTCGCGAGCCGGATGTCGTGGTGGTCGGGGACGATCGTCGTGACTATCCCGATGATCGCGGATATCCGGACCGCGATAATCGTGGGCGTGGGCGTGGCCGCGGCAACGATGATTCGTATCGCGGCTTTCGCACGTTGCGAGTGCCGCCGGGTCATTATCCGCCGCGCGGTGCGTGTCGGTTGTGGATCGCGGGTCGGCCGCCGGGACGTCAGCCGCGGCCAACGAGTTGCGAGCGATTGTACGGTCGTGTGCCGTATGGCGCATTTATTCTCTACAACGGGAACGCCTGGGACGGGGATTACGACTGGTACCGGTACGAACGTCGGTATCGCAATTCGGTGCCGCGGGTGATTGTGTCCATCGCGCGGTCGATGCGTCGTTCGTACTGAGCGGCGTTAGGTGAAGACAAAACCGCCCTCCGATGTTCTGGAGGGCGGTTTGTTATGTCCTGCTGTGAAGAGTCTACTTCTTGGTGTGAACCACAATGCTGCCGCCGCCTAACGTCGTGGATGGATCGGCATCATCCGCTGCGTCGCCAAGGAGCGTATCGTATACGACATCTTCCGACGTTTTCTCCCAGATCTTGATCCGGAACTTGTCGGGCGACCCGTCAATGGCCGAGAGCAGGAACCCGTAGACGCCACTGCGCCCGGCGATCGTGCCCTCGCCCTTGTAGATCGCCTTGAAGCCGGCGACCACCAGCCACTCGTACGACGTGCTCTTGAAATTCAAGTCGCCGGCGTGGAAC
>DASRPK010000335.1:0-4928 GCA_035646395.1 Gemmatimonadaceae bacterium
TGCCGTCGTGCTGGATCTCGGTCTGCCGCGCCTTCATGGACGTGATGTGCTCGCAGAGATGGCCGCGCAAGGGCTGACGCAGGCCGTTCCCGTGATCGTCGTAACGGGCGAATCTCGTCCCCTCCTCAACGACCTCGATTACGCCTGTGTGTTGCGGAAACCGATTAGCCCCGAGGAGTTGATCACATCGGTGCGCAGTTGCATCGCGAAGGCACGCATTCGCGCCGAAGGATAGCGGTCAAGCACTCCGTCTGGCGTGCTGTGGGCGACCTTCGACGCTGGGTATCTGCTGGCGCACATCGTCAGGAAGGCGAGCGATCTCCACAGCCCACTGATACGAGCAGCGGACGCACGCGACCGTGATGATCGACCGGCTATTTACCACTGCGCGCGCAACGGCGTGTGAGCAATGCGGGCAGGGAAGGGCAATGTTCGTCATAGCAGCCCCCTCCGATGAAATACGGGCTTAGTGAAGCTGCTTGGCCCGACCACGACAAAGGTCAGGCAGTCTCAAAAAGCTCTTGGGGAGCGTTAAAGATATTTCCGCCGCAGACGACGATCTGTCTAATTTTGAACACCGCCGACCACCCCTCAAGACGGACCCAGCAGCCCAAATCCGGGCCGCCAAATCTGGAAGAACGATCCCTGGTGAGAGGTCGATCCTGCCCCCCCCCACTCCACCCCACCCCGGTCGAAACGAAAATCTCGGCCGGAATTGACCGCAACCCGGATCGACCCACACCCATCACCGTTGATCAACGGAGCGAGTTGCGACCTATCGTTCCCAAGTATCACCGGAGTCACTGCGAGACCGTCATCGACAGACGAAACTCGCGGCGCTCGCCGGATCGCCACCACGGTAATAGGGGAGTTTCGGCCAGGCGCAGACAGGACGTTCGAAGCCTGCGATACGGTTCGTGGCGATCATGGTCTCCGGCACCTTGCCGTTTTCAACCCACTGCTCCAGCGCCCGTAGCGGGTCGAACGAATCGGCTCCCGGGCCACCGTTGCAGTGATACATGCCCGGCACGGCGAAGAAGCGAACATTGGACTTCCCACTGGCCTTCACCGCTCGCTCGTAGTAGTCGATGGTGGCGAATGGCGAAGGCCCCGGATCGTCGAAGCCGTGCCAGAGGAGCAATTTGCCGCCTCGGGCGACGAATTTTGCGAGGTCCGGCGAGTTCGCCTCGTACTCGGCCGCGAACGGCGTGCGATGAATCGGCGCCTGATGCTTCTCGACATCGAACGTCGCCGGATCAAAATCCGAGTCGCCGAAGATCAGCGGAATGAGGTCGCCGAGATCACCGTTCAGCGCGTTGCGGGGACCTGGCATTGTCCACACGAAGGGACCCCACCCTGCCTCGCTGCCGCGCGTAAGCCCGTAGTGTCCAACGTCGCCGGCACGGGTGCGCACCGTCCGATACGCCTTGTTCAGCGCGTCAACCTGCGTCGGAGCCAGGCAACTACCACCGGCGCTGCCAGGCTTGCACTGGAGCGACTTTGGGTTCCAGCCACAGCGGCGAGGGTCGGTGATGACGCCGTCTTTCAGGCCGTCTCTCGCATCGCAGGCCGACAGCACCGCATCGTGCACGATCTTCATCAGGTCGGGTGGAATGGCCGCGCCCGGCGCCTTGAAGATCTGGTCCCTCACCACTGTGCTCGATTGCACCAGCAGCGTATGCACAGGAGCGCCCGCCGCGATTCCATCGTAGTCATCCGGATAGCGCTGGGCTTCCATCAGTCCCATGCGTCCTCCAGTCGAGCATCCCTGGTAGTAGCTCTTCGCAGGAGGACGACCGTAGTGACTCGCGACGACCTGTTTGCCCAGCACGGTCATCTCGTGAATCGCACGATGGCTGAAATCGGTGACGGCCGTGGGATTGTTCCGGACCCACGAGACATCGGTGGTCACCGTGCTCGAATGGCCACCATCGGTCTGCGCCGTTGCGTAGCCGCGCGGCAGACCGACACTGGCAGCCCTGCCTGGACCCGAGAGGGGAAGCGACACGTAGAGATTGCCGGCCCAGCCTCCGCCACCAAGGCCCAGCATGCGACCGTTCCAGTCCTCGGGCAGGCGGTAGACGGTGGTGATCCTCGAGCCCGGAACCGGCGCGATGACCGCAGTCACCTCGCAATACGCCGGCATGCCTGTTGTGGCATCGGCAGGCATGATTGTCGCGCTCTGCACGACGGTATTCGGGAAGAGGCCCGGTCTAACCAGGTCCGCGCAGTTCTCCGCCCCACTGACATGCGGTGAGGCGGTGACGCAGGTCGCAGCCAGCGCTCCTCCCAGTATCCACGGGCGCATGATTCGCACGTCATCCCCTCCAAGCATGGTCTACCCTCGGCCGTTCTTTAACAGGCGCGTGATCTCCGCGAATACGGGCGCTGTGAACATGATGTTGTGGCCCAATCCTGGAAGGACGGTGACCTGTGCATCGACTCCACGCGTCTGGAGCGCCTCCGCATAGCGACGCGACAAATCGGCCGGCGTCACCTCGTCTTGCTCTCCGACCAGCAGTCGCACAATCACGTCGCGACGAATGCCTGAAGTCACATTGAGCGGCTCAAGGCTTCGTGTGGTGCCACACCCACACGCCACCAGCAGCGCGGCATCGGCGACGTCCGCATGCCGACCGAGCACGAGCGCGGCGATTGTGGCGCCGCCGGAATGGCCGACGAGCGCCACGCGCCGGGCCATGAACCGTTCCTTCAGTACACGGACAGCTGTCGCGATATCGGCTGTCACTTCAGCGGTGTAGTTGTCGCCGCGCGCGTCCCCTCGATCCCCATCGGAGCGGTCGCCGGCGTGGTCCGTGTACCCGGGACGCAGGAGTCCGGCGGCCACAACGCCGTCGATGCGTGGCTGAACGCCCAGCCGCGCGCGCACCCGATCCGGCATGGCCGGTGCGGCAAAGCCCTGGGTCAGGGCTTGTGCAAACGCGTATTGATAACTTGGCGCGGGGTTGAACAGGTCGCCGTGCAAAACGATGACGAGAACCGGACGAGCACTGCGGGGAGTGGACGAGTAGATCTCGGCCTTCAGTCTGCCGTCGGGGACATCAATCCAGTGCACCTCACCGCCGCGGCCGAAAATCGCATCCGCGTCCGACCCCCTGCTGCAGCCCAACACAACGCCACACAACACAACGCCACACAGCACGACGAGGCACACGCGGCAAATGCTCACGTGCGCTCGCTATTCCGATCGACGAAAGGTCATCTCGACCTGGCCTTCGTTCCAACTGCGTCCGCCATCGGTGGAGAGATCCATCCGATAGACCCAGTTGTCCTGATCCACCACGATGTAATGCTCTCGAGTCCTCGTCGACCCTTCCGTCACGACCCGCACAACCCTTCCATCCACTTCGACCGAGCCGGAGCCGCCATTCACCTGTTTCCGCAAGAACGATTCGGAGACATTCAGGTGCTCCACGATCCACGTCTTTCGAGCCACGTCATACTGCCGAAAGGTAACGCCGAGAGCGGGTCTCCCGTCCGGATACGCCGCGTGCCCCTCGTCCGCGATCGCGGTGCCGTCAAGGATGTAGCGGCCGATCCAGGACACGCCACCGAACTCGACAACCTTGCCATCAGGAAGGCGGGTTTTCCCCGTTCCCCGCCATTTGCCGATGAGGAACGAAAAGACGTCGAGCTCCTTCGGGGCGCTCGAGTTCTTCTCTCCATACGTGGTTTTTGATTGGTCCACTTGCGTCACGTCCTGAGCCCTCACTTCGCAGGCGATGAGTAGCACTGCAACACCCAGCGCGGCATACTTCAGGTTCGACATGGCGTGTCCCCCCTCGTTCCGTGCGGTTTCCACTCCGTCTGGTTCTGTTATAACTAAACGTACTTTTAGTTTCGAGTCAAGCCGATGACGCCACGCCGGCGAAAAGCCGAGGACGCCGATGTCTTTGCTGCCATGTCGCGGCTGATGCAGCGCGTCGGGCCGGACGAATTGACGCTGGTCGCGATTGCGGCGGAGGCGGGCATCACCGCCGGCGCGCTGGTGCAGCGGTTTGGCTCGCGCCGCGAGCTGATGCTGGCGCACTGGCGGCAGGCGGCGAATCCGAAACGCGACCTCTCACCGGCGCCGGATGCGCCGTTGGGCTCGCCGCTCGATGCCTTGCGCGGCATCGCGGCCGTCTATGCGAGGCTGGCCACGTCACCGGGTGCCGCCCTTCGCAACCTGGCCTACATGCAGCGCGATGCCGCGGACCCCGTGATCCGGCGGCACGTGCTTCGCCACGCGCGCGCGGCGCGCGCGCACGTCGCGCAACTCGTTGCCGACGCGGTCGCCCGGGGCGAACTCCAGCCGGGCACTGACGTCGCGGCGCTGGCCCACACCATCGACATCACGCTGCTCGGTTCGCTCCTGTCGTGGGCGCTGCATCGAGAGGGCGCGGCAACAACCTACTTCCGACGAAACCTCGAGGCGGTCCTGCGCCCGTATCTACAAAAGCCGACATGATCTGTTGATCCTGATGGTTCCTTGTTGAACCCGGTGAGTGGGCAGGTGGTCAGCGCCCTTGCCTCCCGGCCACACAACATGGGCCCCCAAACAAGGACGGATGCTTGACACCGTCAGGATGGCACGGTGATAATCCGCCGTCATGAACCTGCTGAGGGTCACTGGCAAGTCCGACGTCGTGGCGCTGAGGCCCGACGTGTGGATCCTCGCGCTGGTGCTTGGCGTTCTCCTACTTAGCCTGGGGCTGCTTCTGGGAAGCACCCTCGCCGCCGGATGATGTAGTTTCCACAAGTTTCAGCGCACCAAGGGCCATCATCCGATACGGGTGATGGCCCTTTTGCTTTTGAGGGTCTATGGAGCTCGGAGAACTCAAAGTCTTCGTCACGGTCGCGACCGAACACAGCTTCTCGCGCGCCGCCGTCAAACTCTGTCGAACCCAGCCGGCGGTGAGCCAGGC